>CALEOJ010000329.1 GCA_937910425.1 uncultured candidate division WPS-2 bacterium | reverse complement strand
ACCGAGATCTACACTCTTTCCCTACACGACGCTCTTCCGATCTACATCGCCGACCGGTATCTCCCCGACAAAGCGATCGACGTCATCGACGAAGCGGCCGCGGCCGCCGCGATGCGCGGCGAGCGCCGCGTCGACGTCGAGCGCGTCGCCTCGATCGTCTCGCGCTGGACAGGGATCCCGCAAGGAACGATCACCGACGCGCAGCGGGCCGGCTTGCTCGCGCTCGAGCAGCAGCTCAGCGCCCGCGTCGTCGGGCAGGATCCCGCCGTTCGCGCCGTCTCCGAAGCGATCCGTCGCGCCCGCGCCGGGCTCAAAGATCCGCGCAAACCGGTCGGCGGCTTCTTGTTCGTGGGTCCGAGCGGCGTCGGGAAGACCGAGCTGGCGCGCGCGCTCGCGCACGCGCTGTTCGGGACCGACGACGCCTTGGTTCGCCTCGACCTCTCGGAGTACACCGAGGCGCACACGATCTCGAGGCTGCTCGGCGCCCCGCCCGGCTACCAAGGTCACGACGAGCCGGGACAATTGACCGAACCGGTCCGGCGCCGTCCGTACTCCGTCGTCCTGTTCGACGAGATCGAGAAGGCGCACCCGGATGTCGCCGCGATTCTGCTGCAGATCCTCGACGACGGCCGCGTCACCGACGCGAAGGGCCGCACGATCGACTTCCGGCACGCGATCGTCGTGCTCACCTCGAACCTCGATCGCGACGAAGTCGAAGCGACGCTGCGAGGGGAGCTGATCGACCGCATCGACGAAATCGTCGTGTTCAAGGAGCTCGGCTCGCGCGAGATCGAGCAGATCGTCACGCTGCAGGTCGCACTCCTCGCCGGCCGGCTCGGCGCGCACGCGATGCAGCTCGACCTTTCCGAGCCGGCCCGCCGCTTCCTCGCGAGGGAATCGTCCGCGCAGGGCAGCGGCGCCCGCTATGTCGCGCGCGCGATCGCCCGCCATGTGACGACGCCGCTCTCTGCAGCGATCCTGAGCGGGCAATTGACGACCGGACACACCGCGCGCGTCGACTACGACGACGGTGCGATCACCGTGGAGGTTGCCGCATGAGACGTTTTCTCATCTTCACCCTCGCGCTGGTGTTCGCGACCGGTGCGGGAGCGTTCGCGCAGACCGTACCGCCCGGGACGCCGCCCGCGCCCGGAAGGCCGACCGCGAACCTGGTGCTCGACGCGATGATGGCGAGCGCTCGCGCCGCTTCGGTCAACCCCACCGCCGCGCAGAGCGCCTCGCTGAACGCGGCGGCGGCGATCCAGCGCTACAACATGGGCGACTTCAACGGCGCGCGCTCCGCGGCGATCCAGGCGCTGATCGAGGCCAATCGTCTGCCGCAGACGCCGATCCCGGTGCTGCAGTCGACGATTCCGCAGACGAGCGCGCTGCACACGCAGCCGTTCTTGATCCCCGGCGGCGGCGTCGCCGCGATCGACGCGAACGCGTTCGTCGCGCAGGCGCGCGGCGCGGTCGCGGCATGCGCGCAGCGCAACTCACCCAACGCGGCCGCCGCGACCCAGCATTTGAACGCCGCAATAGCCGACGAGAAGGCCGGACGCTACCAAGGCGTGAGCGTCGAAGCGCGCGCCGCCGTCGATCTCTGCGCCGCGGCGCAGCAACAGCTCAACCAGCAGCGCTGACGCGCCTCACTTCAGCGCGTCTTTGATCGCGCTCTCGATCTCGCCCGGGTTCATCTCGCCGATGCGGAACGTCCGCACGATCCCGCGGCGGTCGATGAAGACGTGGACCGGCATCGCGACGGCGTTGTACGATCTGCCGACCACGCCGCTGTCGTCGATCGCGACAAGCCCGTACGGGTTGCCGTACTTCTTCTGAAACGCAACCGCTTGTCCCGGCGCATCGAGCTCGTTGACGCCGACGATCTGCAGGCCGCGCTTCGCGTACTGCGCGCGCAGCTTGCCGATCGACGGCGCCTCGGCGTTGCACGGCCCGCACCACGACGCGAAGAAGTTGATGTAGACCGTCTTCCCTCTGAGCCCGGCCAGCGAGACCGGCGTCCCGGCCGGCGAGGGGAGCGAGAACGCCGGCGCGGGCTTGCCGGGCTGGGGCAGCGCGAGCGCGGCGAGCGGGATCGCGGCGAGGGCCGCGGCAAGGGCGAGGACGGTCCGGACGTGCACGCTGCTATGAACGCCGGCCCGGGGTCGATCGGTTCCGGTGCACGTCAGACGACGGTCGGGAACTTCACGATCGCGGCATCGTCGCGCATCTGCGCGATCAGCTCGTCGACGGAAGCGAACCGCCGCTGCGCGCGCACGAACCGGAAGTCGCGCAGCGAGAGCTCCTCGCCGTAGAGCGCCCCGTTGAAGTCGAGCAGCCACGCCTCGACGGTGCGCGCCGTGCCGTCGAAGGTCGGATTCGTCCCGATCGAGACGAGCCCGAGGTAGTCGCGACCGTCGTGACGCGCGGTGATCCGGTAGACACCGTCAGGCGGCAGCAGCTTCCCGGGCGCGACCGCGACGTTGGCCGTCGGGTAGCCGAGATCGTGCCCGCGCCCGGCCCCGAACGCGACCGCGCCGCGGACCGTGTACGGCGCACCGAGGAGACGGTCGGCGCCCTCGAGGTCACCGGCTTGGATCGCGGCACGGATGCGCGTCGACGAGACGCGCTCGCCGGCGTCGAGCGTGTTCGGCACGGCGACGATCTCACGCTCGCGCGTGCGCAGGTGATCACGCGCGAAGGCGATGTCGCCGGCGCGCTTGTGTCCGAACCGGAAGTTCACGCCGACCACCATGGCGCGCGCGTTCATGCGCGCGATCAGCGTGTCGTCGAGAAACTGCGCCGGCGAGAGCGACGCGATCGCCGCGTCGAACGGCAGCACGTAGGCGTCGTCGATCCCGGCGCGCGCGAAGGCGTTGACGCGCTCGTCGAGCGTCGCGATCATCGGCGGCTCCTGGCCGGGTCGCAAGAACGCCGCCGGATGCTCGCGGAACGTTAGCACCGCGCTGCGCTCGCCGGCGCGCCGCAGCCGCAGTGCCTCGCGCACGATCGCCCGGTGTCCGCGATGAAACCCGTCGAAGAACCCGATCGCGACGACGAACGCGCGCTCCGGCGGACGGTCCGGGAGCACGTGATGGACCTTCACAGGAACACCTTGCGCGGGGCGAGCAGCGCGCCGACCGTCTCACCGATCCCGACCAGCGCGCGCGTCGAATCGCGCACGAACACGTGCTTGTCGGCCGGAGGGTGTTCGAGCGGGACCATACGCCCGGCCCGAAAATCGGTCGCCCCGCGCCCGTCGAGAACGACCGTCGGAATCGGGATCACGCGCTCCGGCGGCACCAGCGCGCCGTCGGGATCGCCCTCGATCTCGTCGAGCGTGCGGCTCTCCGAGAGCACGAACGGACCTGACGCCTCGCGCAGCAGCGCGCCCATGTGTCCGACCGTCCCGCACGCGACCGCCAGATCCTCGCACAGCGTGCGCACGTACGTCCCTTCGCTGCACGCGATGCGCAGCCGCACGACGCTTCCGTCGCAGCCCAGCACCTGCAGCGCGTAGACGGTGATCGTGCGCGCCGTCCGCTCGACGGTCTTCCCCGCGCGCGCCAGCTCGTAGAGCCGTTTCCCATCGCTCTTCACCGCGCTGTACATCGGTGGAACCTGCGACACCGCTCCGATGAAGGCGGGGATCGCGCGCGCCAGCCGGCCCGCCGGATCGTCCGGCACGGGCCGCTCGGCGACCGTTGCGCCGAAGGCGTCGCCGGTCGCGGTCGACCGGCCGAGCACCAGCGTGCAGACGTACCCCTTGCGCCGGTCGACGATCAGCGGCAGGAGCCGCGTCGCTTTGCCGAGCGCGATCGGGAGCACGCCCGCGGCCTGCGGATCGAGCGTACCGAGATGTCCGATCGCGAGCTTGCCCGCCGGATCGTGATAGAAGCGGCGCAAACGCGCGCCGAATTGCGTCGACGTCGGTCCCGCCGGCTTGAACGCGTTGACGAAGCCGAGCATGGCGCTCGGCTTACAAGCCCTGCGCGCGCAGCGCTGCGTGCACGGCCTCGAGCGCCGCCTTCAGATCGCCCTCGAACGTCAAACCCGACGCCATGAAGTGGCCGCCGCCGCCGAGCGTCGCCGCGGCCGCCTGCACGTTGATCTTCCCGCTCGAGCGCAGGCTGACGCGAACCGCGCCCTCGTAGTCCTTGAACAGCGCCGCCGCCTCGACGCCGTCGACCGCGCGCAGATGCTGCACGATCTCCTCGGTGTCCTCGCCGTCGGCACCGCACGCGCTCAGCATCTCTTCGTCGACGTACGTCCAGCAATACCGGCCGCCGTCCTCGAGCGCCGCGCGTTCGAGCGCCAAGCCGAGCAGCTTCGTCGCCGCGAACCGCTTGTTCGCGAAGATCTCTTCGGTGATCAGCGGCTTGTCCGCGCCGAGATCGATCATCTCCGCCGACATCCGCAGCACCTCGGCCGTCGTGTTCGTATGCATGAACGCGCCGGTATCGGTCATGATCGTGGTGAGGATACAGGTCGCGATAGCCGGCGTGATCTGCGCATCAAGCGCCTTGAGCAACCGCAGCACGCACGTGCCCGTCGATGCCTCGGTGGGGATCACGTAGTTCAGCGCCCCAAAATGCGAGTTCCCCAGATGATGATCGACGTCGAGCATGTTCGCCCGCTCGATCTTCGGAAGAAACTCCCCCGCTCGGGTGAAGTCGCTCATGTCGCAGAACACCCACAGCGTATCCGCGGGCAGATCCGCCGGTACCTCACGCGCCACGAACTCCGCATCCGGCAAGAACCGCAGATTCCGAGGCACCGGATCCTGTTGAAAATACCCGACCCGCTTCCCGACCGCTTTGAGGGCAAGTCCCAATGCGAGCCCCGCCCCGAGCGTATCCCCGTCCGGCTTCACGTGCGACACGAACATGAACGCCGACCGCCCGAGCAACGCGGCTACCACTTCCTCGGTCGTGTTCGACTGGAGGACGATCTCGGCCGAGCTACTCATCGATCACCTTCGCCCGCTCCAGCGTCTTGTGCAGCGCGATCGCCCTTTCGGTCGTCCGGTCCTCGACGAAGGTGAGCTCCGGCGTATACCGCAGATCGATCGCGTGCCCCAGCTCTCCGCGCAGAAACTTCGACGCGCTCTCCAGCGCATCCATCGACTGCCGCGCGACATGCCGGTCCCCAATGATCGACACGAACACCTTGCAGAACTTCATGTCCTGCGTGATCTCGCACCGCACCACGGTCACAAACCCCAGCCGCGGGTCCTTGAGATCCTCGCCGATGATCTTCGCCAGCGCCTTCTGAATCTCATGATCGATCCGCGCCTGCCGCTGCTGCTTCATCGGTAGATCGTCTCTGGCGCGGCACGCCCGGCGAGATCTACGCATTCATGGCAGCGGGCACGATCGTGGAGTTGCCGCATCATGGCTTGACCGCCCCGGACGCACGCCGAAGCGCCGCTCCGGCGATCATCGCCCAGGCAGCGACGAAGCCGATCACCGCAGCTTCGAACGCCGCAAACCGCGCAACCACTGCGGCGTCCGCCGGCAAAGCATTTTGCAGGCCGAAATACCCGAGCAGCGCCGCCAAGAACCCAAGGTTGTCGCAAACGAGCGCCGCAACGCGCACGCGCGGCTCGGCGCCAAGCAGAGCCGCGGCCACACCGGGCCGCAACACCATCCCAGCGACCTCCTTCGCCACGAAATACGTCACCAGCAGCCCGATCGCAAGCCACGAAGAATGTGTCACGAACTGCACGACGACCGCGATCACCGCGACCAAGCCCAACCGCAGCGGCGCCGAACTCTGAAACGGCCCCAGCACGCCGTTCACGTCGCTGGCACCTTAGCATCATCGTGCCCGCCCCGAACGCCCGCCACTATGCCGCGATGTGGACCCTTCGACAAGCTCAGGGTGACAACGGCCCCCGGCGGGACACCGTGTGCGCCCCGAACGTCCGCCGCCATCCCGAGCATTACGCCGGCTGCAGTTCCGGCGCCACCAGTTCGGACGTCCAGGCTTCGATGACGTCACCCGGCTTGAGGTCGGCGAAGCGTGCAACTTGGATGCCGCACTCGAAGTTCTCGGCGACCTCGCGGACGTCGTCCTTGAAGCGCCGCAGCGACTCGATCTCGCCGTCCCACACGACCGCTGCGTCCCGAAGGACGCGAACTTTCGCGTTGCGCGTGATCTTGCCCGACTGCACGTAGCAGCCCGCGATCGAGCCGACCTTCGAGACCTTGAAGATCTCGCGTACTTCGGCGCGACCCAGGACGATCTCGCGGAACTTCGGCGCGAGCATGCCGACCATGGCCTTCTTGAGGTCGTTCTCCACGTCGTAGATGACCTGGTAGAACCGCAAGTCGACCTGTTCGGACTCGGCGAGGCGTTTGACCGACTCGTCGGGACGGATGTTGAAGCCGATGAGGACTGCGCCGGACGCCGAGGCGAGGTTGACGTCGTTCTCGGTGATCCCGCCGACGCCGGCCAGGATCGCGCGAACGTCGACCTCGGCGTTGGAGAGCGATTCGACGCGCGAACGAAGCGCCTCGACCGACCCTTGGCCGTCGGCCTTGAGGATCAGGTTGAGGGTCTTCTGGCCGCCGTCCGCCGGCATCATCATGAAGGTCTCGAGCGACACCTTCGCACCGCCGGTCGACGTCGCCATGCGCACGTCGCGGCGCTTCGTCGAGCGCTTCGCGGCCGCTTCGCGCGCCGTCTTCTCGTCGGAGACGACCGTCATCGTATCGCCGGCCGAGGGGACGTCGTTGAGTCCCATGATCTCGACCGGGATCGACGGTCCGGCCTTCTTCGTCTGTTTGCCCTTGTCGTCGAGGAGCGCGCGGACTTTCCCGAAGGTCGGTCCGACGACGACGACGTCGCCGACGCGGAGCGTCCCGTTCTGCACCAGGACCGTCGCGACCGGGCCGCGCCCGCGGTCGAGCGCGGACTCGATCACCACGCCGCTCGCGCGACGGTGCGGGTTCGCCTTGAGCTCCTTGAGGTCGGCTTCGAGCAGCACGGTCTCGAGCAGCTTGTCGATGCCGTCGCCTTTGCGCGCGGAGACCTGCACCATCTCGATCTTGCCGCCCCACTCGACCGGCTGCAGCCCTTCTTCGGTGAGCTGCTGCTTGACGCGGTCGGGCTGCGCGTCTTCCTTGTCCATCTTGTTGATCGCCACGACGATCGGAACGCCGGCCGCCTTGATGTGCGAGATCGCTTCCTTCGTCTGCGGCATGACGCCGTCGTCGGCGGCGACGACGAGAATCGCGACGTCGGTGACTTTCGCACCGCGCGCACGCATCGCCGTGAACGCTTCGTGACCGGGTGTGTCGATGAAGGTGATCGCGCGGCCATCCTGCTCGACGGTATACGCGCCGATCTTCTGCGTGATTCCGCCAGCTTCACCGGCGGCGACGCTGGCCGAGCGGATTCTGTCGAGCAGCGAGGTCTTGCCGTGGTCGACGTGACCCAGGACGGTAACGACCGGAGGCCGCGTATGCAGCATCTCCGGCTTGTCCTCTTCCTGCTCGACGACGACTTCCTCGCCGGCTTCTTTCACGATCGCGTTGAAGCCGAACTTGCGCGCGACCGCGATCGCCTGATCCGCCGAGATGTTCTGGTTGATCGTCGCCATCGTGCCCATGCGGAAGAGCTCCTTGATGACGTCCGCTGCGGGGACGATCATCGAGGTCGCAAGCTCTTGCACGGTGAGGATGTCCGGGATCTCGACCGACTCGAGCTTCTTCGACGGGTCCTCGACGCGGTCGACGTAGGCACCACCGCTGCGCCGACGCTGCTTCTCGAGCCGCACCTCCGCATCGCGGGCCTTCTC
>CALEOJ010000328.1 GCA_937910425.1 uncultured candidate division WPS-2 bacterium | reverse complement strand
GAGGTCCCCGGCAGCCGGCTTTTCCACGGGCGGCGCCGCAATCTCCGGAGCCACGAGCTGATAGCGTTCGACCCGAAGATGGACGCCCTTGACGACCCTGCCCATTTTAAAGGTGCTCCGGCCGGCCTTCTGTCGTCATACGATGCGGTCTTCTTTGCCGCCGCGCGCGATGACGATCTGGCCGTTCTCCTCGAGCGTGCGAATGACGTCGACGATGTTCTGTTGGGCCTTGCCGACTTCGCGCACGCGAACCGGCCCGAGGACTTCGATGTCCTCGCGGAGCGTCGTCGCCGCGCGCGTCGACATGTTCTTGAAGATCCGCAGGAGCAGGTCGTCGTTCGCCGTCTTGAGTGCGAGCGCGAGGTCTTTCCCGTCGACCTCCTTGAGCACGCGCTGGATCGCGCGGTCGTCGAGGTTGATGATGTCCTCGAACACGAACAGCAGCTTCTTGACTTCCTCTGCGACCGCGGGGTCGCGCTTGGTGAGGCCGTCGAGGATGTTCTTCTCGGTCTCGCGGTCGACGAAGCCCATGACCGTCGCGAGCGTTCCGACGCCGCCGCCTTTGGTGAAGTCGGAGCCGCTGACCATGAGCCGGCGTCCGAGCAGCTCGTCGAGCTGTTCCAGGATCTCCGGCGCGGTCTTCTGCAGGATCGCGATCCGCATCGCGACCTCGCCCTGGAGCTCCGGTTCGAGCTGCGAGAGCACGCCGCCGGCTTGATCCGGCGACATGTAGACGAGGATCAGCGCGATCGTCTGCGGGTGCTCTTCCTTGATGAACTCGAGCAGCTGCGCGGGGTCGGTCTTCTTCACCAGCTCGAGCGGGTTGCCGTGCTTGAGCGCCGCGAAGAGCCGGTTCGTCATGTCGTCGGCTTGACCGGCGCCGAACGAGCGCTCCAGGATCTCCTTGGCGTACTCGATCCCGCCCTCGTTGATGTACTTGAGGGCGATCGCGCGCTGGTAGGCTTCCTGGATGACCGCGTCGCGCTTCTCGAGCGGAACCGTCGAGATCTTCGCGATCTCGAGCACCACGCGCTCGACCTCGTCCTGCCGCAGGAACTTGAAGATCGACGCGGCCAGCTCGAGCCCGATCGTGATCATGAGGATCGCGGCCTTCTCCGGCCCGGTCATGTCGGGGACCGCCGGCGGCGCGTAACTGTCCATGTACGACGTCCCGAGCGGATCCTCGCCAAGCGTCAGAATCGGCTTGTCATGAATCATTTTAACGGCGCTCCGCCCCTGGCTGCGCGCCCCCCGCGCAAGCGCGGGGCCCCCAAACCTCACGCGCGCTCGCGATAGTCTTCACGTCGACATTCCCCGTGGGCGCGCTCAACAACGTAGTCCTCATTCCGCCAACCACAACTTCACGAGCTTGGCGATGTTGTCTGGGTTTTCTTGAGCGACGGCGGTGACGTACTCGATCATCTGCTCGCGGGTGAGATCGGCGGCGGAGCGAATCGGCGCCGCGATCGCAGGGGTCCCGTCGAGCATCGGATGTTCTTCGAACGAGGGCAGCTCTTCGGCGAGCGTCGAGTCGAAGGTCGGCAGCTCCGAGCTGGGCCTGAACGTCCGGCGGCGGATCATTCCGAGTCCGAAGCCCGCGCCGACAACGGCCAGGATCACGATCAGCGCGACGAACGGCACCGTCGGGAGCCCGAACACGGTCGTCGTCGTCGCCGCGCCGCGGCCGCCGAGCGCGAGCGCTTCAGGCGCGAACGGGATCGCTTCGACCGAGATCTGATCGCCGCGCGCCGGATCGATCCCGGCGGCAGCCGAGATCGCGTTGCGAATCTTCTGCACGTCGGCGGCGGCGACGACGTACGCCGGCGCCGCGGCGGTCCCCGCCGGTAGTGATGCCGCGGCCGGCACGTTCACCAGCACGGCGACGGAGAGGCGCGTCACCTTGCCCGGCGCGTTAATGTGCTTCGAGATCTGCTCGCCGACCTGGTAGTTGCGGGTCGCCTCGCTGCCGGTGTAGCGGGTATTGCCCTGCTGATTCTGGGTCCCCTGATACGTCGGGATGACGTTCGTCGTCGTCCCCGGGACGCCGATGGCGCCGCGCGGCACTGCCCCGTTGCCGGTCAGCGACTCGCGCTTCGTCTTCTCCGAGAGGACCGAGCCTTGCGGCGCGTAGCTCTTCGTCTCGGTCGACGTGGCGTCAAAATCCATCAGGCTCGCGACGCGCACGGCCGAACGGTGCGAGCCGATCGTCGTGTCGAGCAGACCCTGGAGCGACTGCTGCAGGTCGGACTCGAACTTCTCCTTGGCGAGCATCTGATCTTGGGTGAGCTTGAGCGCGCTCGACGCATCGCCGAGGGTGCCGGCGTCCTCGTGCGCCGACGGGCGCAGCACGGTCCCGTTCTGGTCGACGATCGTCACGTTCTCGGGCTTGAGCCCCTCGACGGCGCCGGCGACGAGCTGCGTGATCCCGCGAACCTCTTGCGCGGAGAGCTGCATCCCGGACTTCGTCTGGATCGCGACCGAGGCGGTCGTCGGCTGCTGCGTGCTCGAGTAGAGCGACGCCTGCGGCGAGGCGATGTGGACGCGCGCCGACTGGACCGGGGTGAGCCCGGAGATCGTCCGCTGCAGCTCGCCCTCGTTGGCGCGCGTCTTCGCGATCTTCTCCTGGAAGTCGGTCATCCCGAGGCTGGTGCGGTCGAACAGCTCGTAGCCGGTCCCACCGCCGGCTTTGACGATCCCTTGGCCGGCGAGCTGGACGCGCTGCTCGTAGACGCTCTCGTGCGGGATGAGGATCGTCGCGCCGCCGTCGCTGAGCCGGTGCGGGATCTTCTCGGCGTCGAGCTTCTGGATGACCGCGTTGGCTTCGTCGGGCTGCAAGTTGGAGAACAGCACCGCGTAGTCGGGACCGCGGAAGCGGAAGGCGGCGAAGAAGACCAGTGCCAGGACCAACGTCAAACCAATCGCGCCGTACACGATGCGATTCGTTCCGGTCTGCGCGCTCCACCAGTCCCGGATTCGGACCGGGTACGACGCGACAGACATGGTCAGACGATCCAATTGCCACCTTCGCGGAACGAAAAGATCGCTCCGTGGATAAGCCGGCCATGGCCTGTGCCCACCAAGCATCCATGCCCGGTGCTGTGGATACTATCGGCCGAGCATCGCTCGTTTTTTATGGCCGCACGTCAACCAGGCAACCCTTCGCCCTTCGACAAGCTCAGGGTGACGTTTGCCGAAGGCGACGCAAGCGGTCCGGATCACGCTCAAACGGCGAGCGCGGAACGCTCCGGCCCGACCGACGCGGCGAGCACCGGAACGCCGGTGACGGCGGCGAGCCGGTCGAGAAACGAGCGCGCCGCCGCGGGGAGCTCGGCGATGCGGCGGACGCCGCGGATCTCGTCGGCCCAGCCGGGGTGCTCCTCGATCTCCACCTGTAGGCCGGGGTCCGCGAGACCTTCGACGCCGCACGGCGTGCCGTCGGCACGGCGGTATCCGGTGACGATCCCGAGACGCTCGAAGCCGGAGAGGACGTCGAGCTTGGTAATCACCACGCCGTCCAAGCCGTTCAGCTGTGCCGCGTAACGCGCTGCGACCGCATCGTACCAGCCGCAGCGGCGCGCGCGTCCGGTCGTGACGCCGAACTCGCGGCCTTGCGCGCGCAGCCGCTCGCCGCGCTCGTCCGAGAGCTCGGAGGGGAACGGTCCGCTCCCAACGCGCGTGCAGTAGGCCTTGGCGATGCCGAGCACGCGGCCGACGGTCGTCGGACCGATGCCGAGCCCGATGCACGCGCTACCGGCGACCGTATGCGAGCTGGTGACGAACGGATAGGTGCCGTAGGTGACGTCGAGCATCGTTCCCTGCGCGCCCTCGGCCAGAATCCGCTCGCCCCGCGCGATCGCACCCTGCAAGAGCGCGACGTCATCGACGACGTGGGGGACGATCCGCTCGGCGAGCGCCAGCGTCTCGCCAACGATGTCTTCCTCGCGCGGGACGCCTTCGGCGCCGGCGAACAGCGGCGCCCGCGCGAGCAACGCATGGCGAATCTTGGTGGCGAGCGCTTCAGGCTTGCTGAGATCGGCGAAGGTGATCCCGAGCCGCCCGACGCGATCGACGTACGCCGGCCCGATCCCGCGGCCGGTCGTTCCGATCGCCGCCCCGCCGCGCTGCTTCTCCAGCAGCCGGTCGAGCGCAGCGTGGTAAGGGAAGACGATGTGCGCGCGCGCCGAGACGACCACGCGTGAGGTGTCGACGCCGAGCTTTGCCAGCGTGTCGAGCTCGTCGGCGAGCCCGCGCAGCGAGACGACGGTCCCTGCGCCGATCAGCAGCGTCGTGCCCTCGACCAGCACGCCGGACGGCACGATGTGCAAGGCGAGCTTCGTCTCGCCGACCTCGATCGAATGGCCGGCGTTGTCGCCGCCGCCGAAGCGCGCGACGATGCTGTAGTCGCGTGCGAGCAGGTCGACGATACGGCCCTTCCCCTCGTCGCCCCACTGGATCCCCACCGCGATGTCGACCGGGCGGCGAGGGTCCGGAGGCGCCGGGAAGATGCTCAAGCCTCAGTCTCCGCGGAAGTCGAGGTCCGTCGTGCTTCCGGTCGGCAGCGGCGGAACGCCTTCGAACTCCGTCATCACGTACTCGCTGAAGAGCGCGCTCGGCCAGCCGAAGTCGGCCCGCGTGAACTTCGTCGGGTCGTCCGGATTGAACGACTCGTGCAGCAGATGGTCGCCGGGGTCCGAGGCGAGCAGCTGGCCGAGCACATCCTTCCGCTCGGCGTCGCTGGAGGCCGTGAAGCCTTGCATCAGCATCGCGATCGGCCAGACCATGTTGTCGCTCGTGTGCGGCGAACCGATTCCGCGCGCGTACTTGCCGACGTAATAGGTCGGGTTGTCCTTGGACAGCAAGAACTTGCGCGTGTTCCGGTACACGAACGAGCTCGATTTCGTGTAGCCGATGTACGGCGCCGAGAGCAGCGAGGGAACGTTGGCGTCGTCCATGAGGTTCGCGTTGCCCAGGCCGTCGACTTCGTAGGCGTAGATGTAGCCGTAGTTCGGCGTGAAGATCACCCCGTACGTCTGGATGCCGTTCTGCACTTCGTTGCGCAGCGACTTCGCGCGCTGCGCCTTGATCACGTTGTGGTAGACGTCGCGCTCGATCTCTTCCAGCTGGCCGAGCGCGACGACCGTCATCATCTCGGACGGGATCGGGAAATTGAAGCCGCAGGCATCGTCGGAGGGGCGGAACCCGCTCCAGATCATCCCGGTGTACGCGACCGGCTTGCCCTTCCCGCCGAGCACCATCTCTTTGTGCGTGTACTGCGAGTTGCGGGGATGGTCTTGTTCCTTCTCCATCGTCGCCAGCGCGCTGTCGAAGCCGAGCGACAGATCGCCGGAAAAGATCGACGCATCGCCGGTCTGCTTCCAGTACGTCCAGGCGAGCGAGATGGGGTAGTCCAGCGAGTCGAGTTCGAACTTGCGCTCCCACACCCGGTAGTCGAGCGTGAACGCGTTCGCGTACGGGTCGGCCTGCAGGTACTTACCCATGCGCACGATCGTGCCGCGCAGCAAGCTCGCGATCTGCGGATCGGTCTTTGCAAAGAAGAGGTATGGACGCACCTGGACGCTGGCGTCGCGCAACCACTCGGCCGGAATGTCGCCGGTCTTGACGTAGGTCGTCCCGTCGGAGGCCAGCGTGATCTGCTGACCGTTGTGCAGCAGGGCTGCCCGGTACATCGACTCCAGCTTCGGGTCGCCGACGGTATAGCCGGCGGCGGCTTTGGAGACGGAGTCGAGCTCGAGCGCCGCGGCCGGAAGCGGCGCGAGCAACGCGAGAGCCGCGAGCGTGCATAGCAGCGCACGAACGGTCGTAAATCGCATCGTCACGGCGACCATACCATGCCATGCTGGGGCTTTCCTAGAAGGAACCGTCATCCTGACCCTTGAGTCAAGGCGTCATTGCAAACCGGCGAGCACGTCGCCGAGGTCGGCCCCAGCCCGCTCGCGCAGGAGCCGGTAGATCAGCGAGGCGGGGAACCCCAGGCGCTCGAGCTTCCGCGCGGCGGACTGATACGAGACGTCGGGCTTCGCCCGGCGGATCCGGTCGTACGCCGCGCCCGCCCGCTCGGACTCGGCAACGTCCGCCGAGGCGACACGCTCGCGCGCGGCGTCGCGGTCGATCCCGCGCTTCACGAGCTCCGCGACGAGCCGGGCGTCACCGACGGCGGCGCGTTTCGTCTCGACGTAGAGCGTAGCGAAGAGGTCGTCGTCGAGCAGGCCGTCCCGTTTGCACGAGGCGACCGCCGCGGCGATCGTCTCGTCGTCGAAGCCCTTGCGTTCGAGCTTCGCGAACAGCTGCGCCTCGGTGAGACGGCGTGCCGCCAACATACGAAGCGCCGTCACCCGGGCATGCCGCTTGGCGTCCCGCACTTCGTTGCTGCGGAGCTCGCGTACCTCAGTACGCGTCGCTCCTTGCGCCTCGTTCGGAACACCAATCGGCACGCCCGGACTACTCTTCGTCCTTCGCTACGACGCCGACGGGCTTCGCGAGGCCGTTCGGCGCGACGGTCGCCTTGAGCGCTTCGCGGATCTTCGTCGCGATCTCGTCGGCGACGTCGTTGTGCTCCTCGAGGAACGACTTCGCGTTCTCGCGACCTTGACCGATGCGCTGCTCGCCGTAGGTGTACCACGAACCCGACTTCCCGATGATGTTCCGCTCGAGCGCGACGTCGATGATCGAGCCCATCTTCGAGATCCCTTTGCCGTAGGTGATGTCGAACTCGGCCATGCGGAACGGCGGCGCGACCTTGTTCTTCACCACTTTCACGCGCGTGCGCGAGCCGACGACGTCCTGCCCGACCTTGATCTGCTCGAGCTTGCGCACGTCGAGCCGGACCGAGGCGTAGAACTTCAGCGCGCGGCCGCCCGAGGTCGTCTCGGGGCTGCCGAACATCACGCCGACCTTCTCGCGCAGCTGGTTGATGAAGATCATCACGCACTTCGAGCGTGAGATCGCCGAGGTCAGCTTGCGCAGCGCCTGCGACATCAGCCGCGCCTGCAGGCCGACGTGCGTGTCGCCCATGTCGCCTTCGAGCTCGGCTTTGGTGACGAGCGCGGCGACCGAGTCGACGACGACGACGTCGACCGCGTTCGAGCGGACGAGCATCTCGGCGATGTCGAGCGCCTGTTCGCCGGCGTCCGGCTGCGAGACCAGGAGGTTGTCGAGATCGATCCCGAGCGCTTGCGCGTAGGCGGGGTCGAGCGCGTGCTCGACGTCGACGAACGCCGCGGTGCCGCCGGCCTTCTGCGCCTCGGCGATGACGTGCAGCGCGAGCGTCGTCTTCCCGCTCGACTCCGGACCGTAGATCTCGACGACGCGTCCGCGCGGCAATCCGCCGACGCCGAGCGCGAGGTCGAGGGCGATCGATCCCGTCGAGATGACGTCGTACGCCATTCGGTCGGTGAACTCGCCCATCTTCATGATGGAGCCCTTGCCGAATTGGCGCTCGATCTGTGCGAGCGCGTTCGAGAGGGCTAGTGCTTTTTCGTCGGCCATGATGCTCCGTGCGGCAGAATGCTGTCGGTTGTATTCCGACGGTACCGCGCCAAAGTGCCAGATGCGTGGCAGAGTGCGAAGGCCGTCGACGGTCGTTCCCACGCTGCTCCCGCGCCGGCAAGGGGCGCGTCGTTAGCCCCCACTTCGGAGCGACCGGGCATCGAACCTCTGTTCGATTGCCTCTTTATTTCGGTCTTTACTTATTTAAGAGACTGTTATAATATGGCCGCATGCACGGCTTCGCGGCGCTCGCCGATCCGACCCGGCGGCGCATCGTCGAGATGCTCGCCGCGCGCGAATTACCGGCCGGCGAGATCGCGCGGCGCTTCGACATGACCGCGCCCGCCGTCTCGCAGCACCTCAAGCTGCTGCGCGACGCCGGGATCGTCCAGGTGCGGCGCGACGCGCAACGCCGCATCTACGCGCTCGACCCGGGCGGGCTCGCGGAGCTCGACGCTTGGCTCGCGCGCTTCCGCCGCCTCCGCTGACACGATCTCGTCATTTCCGGCAGACGAACGCGGTCTGCTGCATGTTGGTCTTCGGATAGATCTCTTCGACGTTCCAGCCGGCGCTCGAGACCAGCTGTCGCAGGTACTCCGGATGATACGTGCTGAGGATGCACGGAAGGGCGGGGTCACCTTCGCGATACTGGTCGACGCCGTCGTCGGTGAAGGCGGTGAAATAGAGCTGCCCGCGGGCCCGCACGGTCTCGTAGAGCAGCGCGAAGATCGTCTGCGCGTCGGCCGGTGCTTGATGCGTGATCACCGAGAACATGCACGCCGCGTCGAACTCGGAGAAGCCCCGTCTCTGAAGAACGTTTCGGTCTTCGACCGTTTCGCCGCCGGCGTTGTACATTTCGTTTCGCATGTCGAAGTGCTCGAAGCGGAAGCGCGGGTCATCGGCGTTGTTCGCTAGCCAGGCGATCGCCTGGGCATTCACGTCGATGCCCGTATACGACCCGATGTCGATGTCGAGATTGTGGATGGTGCGCGCGAACCGCACGCCGCAGCCGAAATCCAGCAGACGTTTTCCGGCAAGCGAGTTCCAGCCGAGCCGTTGGCGGAGCGAACTCAGCAGGTGAAAGCCGGTGACCTCGACCGGATACGCCGCGATTTCCGGAGAGTTGAACTGAAACGGCGGGTCGATGTACCGGAATTGCCCGGACGGATGTCGCATTTGTCGCGCGGTCCGTTCGCCGGCGATTGCGACGGCCCCCGCGGCGAATTGCGGCTGCTCGGAGGCAGAAGACCGGCAGTAACGCGGGACACGGCACGGCATGCTGCCGCTGGAGCGCGCACAGGTTCACGCGCGCACCGGCGTGCATACGATCGCCGACGGCGCCGAGCACTACGGCAGCCGGGATCCCGTCGAGTACCTCGACACGGTCGCCGCGCTCACGCGCTCGCCGAACGGCGCATTCGGGCTGAAGGTCGATCTTGCCGCCGCCGCTGTCCTGATCCGCGCCGGATTGTTTGCCGACCCCGCCTGGAACTGGAAATACATCTTCGTCACCCGGCGCGGCGGAGTCGCTCAGAAACGGCCGTAGATCGGAGATCGCCACCGTGTCCGTGTCCAAGAGAACGGCGGTGTCGAAGTCGAACTCGCGCAGGACGTCGAGCTGACCGATCTTGTTGCAGTAGCGCCCGTCTCCGAACCGCGCGAGCTCGTGTACGTGGTAGCTTGATCGCGGAAAAGGGCTCGGCGCCGGGCGTCGACGTCCGGAGTGCATTGGACGTGAATCGCGGCCGGATCGCCACCGCAGTGCTGGACTAGCGAGCGGGCGAGGTGCCAGCCCTCGTAGGTGAACCGCGGGTCATCGTCGACCACGAACGAGAAGATCGTGCGACCGCCCATCGGCGTTCTACGCCGCCGTTTCGAACAGCGCTCTCGTGAACGCCGCTGGGTCGAAGGGTGCGAGCGCGTCCTGGCTTTCGCCGATGCCGATGTATTTCACCGGCACGACCAGCTGATCGACGATTCCGACCAGTACGCCGCCCTTCGACGTGGAGTCGAGCTTGGTGACGACGACGCCGGTCAGCTGCGTCGCTTCGTTGAAGAGCTTCGCTTGCGAGAGCGCGTTCTGACCGGTCGTGCCGTCGACGACGAGCAGCGTCTCCGACGGCGGCGCGCCGGTCTCGCGCTCGATGATGCGGCGCATCTTCTTCAATTCTTCCATCAGGTTCGTCTTGGTCTGCAGGCGGCCGGCGGTGTCGACCAGCACGACGTCGACGCCGCGCGCTTTCGCTGCGCTCATCCCGTCGAACACGACCGACGAGGGATCAGAACCTTCGGCGCCGCGGATGTACTCCGCGCCCGCGCGCGCCGCCCAGATCTCGAGCTGCTCGGCGGCGGCGGCGCGGAACGTGTCGGCGGCGACGACCATCACCCGCTTGCGCTGCGTGCGCAGCAGCGCCGCGAGCTTGCCGATCGTCGTCGTCTTCCCGCTGCCGTTGACGCCGACGACGAGCACGACCGCCGGCTTCCGGCTCAGGTCGAGCCCCATCGCGGGGAGGGTGAGAAAGTTCTGCACGTCGCGGCGAAAGCGCGCGACGACCTGGTCGCTCGTCTCGTAGCGGTCCTGCTTCGCGACGGCCTTGAGCGCGTCGACGATCTTGGCCGTCGTCGGCACGCCGAAGTCGGCCTTGAGCAGGATCTCGTCGAGATCGTGCCAGAGTTCGTCGTCGACCGGCCGCCGCGCCAGGGCCATCGTCTCCAGCTCGCCGCCGAACGCCTCGCGCGTGCGTGCAAGCGCCGTCTTGATCTTCCCGAACCAGCTCACCGGGCACGTCCTTCCGCGGGCGGGGTTGCGGCACCCATTGAGCGGGCGCCCGGGCGGGTAGAGAACCGGCATGATCACGACACGCGAGATCGCGCCGGGCGTCGCCGTTTCGGCGATCGGCTTCGGCGGCTACCACCTCGGCTTGATGAAGGACGAGCCGGAAGCGATCCGGCTGCTGCACGCGGCGATCGACGCCGGGATCACCTTCCTCGACAATGCGTGGGAGTACAACGAGCACGTCAGCGAGGAGCGGATGGGCAAGGCGCTAGCCGACGGCGGGCTGCGCGACCGCGTCTTCTTGATGACGAAGCTCTGCTCGCACGGCCGCGGCTACGACGTCGCGATGCGGCAGCTCGAGGAGTCGCTGCGCCGGTTGCGCACCGACTATCTCGACCTTTGGCAGATCCACGAGGTCGTTTACGATGACGACCCTGCCCGCCACTATGCCGCACACGGCGCGATCGAGGCGCTCGACAAGGCGAAGCGCGACGGCAAGGTGAGATTCGTAGGGTTCACTGGGCACAAGCTGCCGTCGATCCACCGCGAGATGATCGAGCGCGGCTACCCGTTCGACACGGTGCAGATGCCGCTCAACGTGCTCGACCCGAACTACCGCAGCTTCGAGAAGAACGTCCTGCCGCTGGCGCGTGAACGCGCCATCCACGCGATCGGGATGAAAGCGTTCGCCGAGGGCCGCATGCTCGAAGCCGGCAAGGTCGACCCGGACGACGCGTTGCGCTACGCGATGTCGCTGCCGGGCGTCCTCACGACCGTCACCGGGATCGACTCTCGCGCCGTGCTCGACCACCACGTCCGGATCGCGAACGGCTTCACCCCGCTCGACGAGGTCGCGCTGCAGGCCCTGCGCGACAAATACTGCGACCGCGCCGGCGACGGACACCTCGAGCTCTACAAGTCGACCGCGAAGAACGACGCCGACGAAGGCCGCGCGCAGCACGGCTTCCCGCCGATGTCGCAGGTCGCGATGTAGGCCCCAGAGAAAGCGCGGCGACGCTTCGTCTGCAGGGGAGCCCTACAGTGGAGGCGCGTGAGGGGTGCCCAGAATGTCCGCACGTTGGCTGATCGTCGCGGCCCTTTTATCGCTCTGCGGGGCGACGTCCCTGAAAACGCTGGCGCTCGCGCCGAACATCGCCGTCGCCGTGCCGGACGACTGGACCGCGGTGCACGACACGCGCACGACGTACCTGCTGCAGCACGAGGCGAAGCCCGGCGTCGTCGACGCGACGACGATCGTGCAGGTCGAGAAGCGTCCGAGCCACGACGACGCGCTGCGCCGTTTGGCCGTCGTTCGCGCCGCCGACCCGGCGACGGCGAAGTACCTCCTCATCGCCGGCTGGCCGGCGGTCGAGCGCGAAGCGCTCGTCCCGTTCCAGCATCCGGGCGAGGGTGAAGATCCGAGCTCGTTCCGGGGGTCGGCGGAAAAGACGCTCCGGACCGAGACCGCTGTCGCAATCGGTATCTACGTGATCCGCTTCCAGACGCTGCTGCAGCCGGGCGCGAACTCACGGCTCGCCGCCGAAGCCCTGGCGATCGTGCGGCGTCTGCGGGCGCCGGCGGCGAACGCGGCGCAATCGGCGGCGGACATGCGCACCCTGTCGAACGCGCCGCAGGCGATGGCTCCCGCGATGGGCCACGCCTCGTCGACGATCGCGAAGCGCGGCGCCGGCGGCGGAACGCGTCCCGGAGCCGGAGGCTCGACACTGGTGCGGGGCGCCGGCGAGGTGGAAGCCGCGGCTTCGATAGACGGGACCAGCTTCGTGACGGACGGCGGCTGCGGCATCGCGTATTCGAACAACGGCGGCCAGATGTTCACGAACAGCGTGGTGAACTGGACCGGCATTCCGCCCGGATTGGACGGCGATTGCACCGTGACATGGGGCCCGAGCGGAAACTTCTACCTCGGCCAGCTCGCGAGCAACTTCGCGAATCAGTACGTCGCGTTCGGACAGTCGATCGACGGCGGCGCACATTTCAACTATCTCGCGCTGGCGGTGAACCGCAGCGTCGGCCAGCCGCTGAACACCAACGTCGACCAGCCGCACATTGCCGCCGACCGATGGAACACCTCGGCGAGCGGGCACGACCTGCTTTACGCGGTGTGGCACGAGACCGGCAACTTCGTCTCAAGGGTCGCCTGTTCGTCGGACTCCGGCGCGACGTGGGGCGCTCCCGTCAACGCGAGCAGCGGAAACTTCGGGTTCCCGCGCGTCGCGGTCGGCCGCGACGGCCGGGTGTACGTGACGTCGCGCAGCTGGCCGAAGACGATCGACATCGACGCGTTCAGCAGGTGCGACGCCGGCCTGGTCGAGCAGCTCGGCTTTCCCCAGTCGATCGCGTTTCCCGACCTCTTCGGTGCCACGTGCTCGGGCGGTGCGGTCACCGGGCTCGACCGCTGCAACGACGGCAACACGCTAGCCAGCCCAACGATCGCGGTCGACGACACCGACGCGAACCATGTGTACTTCGCTTGGGCGCAGGCGAACGCCGCGAACAACGGACAGATCATCATGGTCAACGACTTCCGCGACGACGGTGCCGGAAACATCACCTTCGGAACTCCCGTCGCCGCGAACGGCGGGGGCAACGCCATCCGGTTCATGCCGTGGCTGAGCGCATGGGGCGGCGTCGCGTACACCGGATGGTACGACCGCAGAACCGCCGGGACGACGCTCGCACATCCGAATGACGCGACCCGCTACTTTTTGGGCAGCGTGTCGCTACGCCACGGACAGCTGGTCGCCGGCCCAGAGTCCGATCTGATGGGGACGGACGATCCGCAATGTGCGAGCGGCTGGGGCGGCGGCACGCGCGAGCTGCAGGATGCGACGCAATGCACCGTTCAGCCGCAGAACGCGGTTCAGGGCGGCGGGATACCGAAATACGGCGACTACGACGGGTCCGCGATCGGCGGCGGGAGGCTGCTGAACATCTGGACGTCGGGAACCGCTCCGAGCGACCTCCCGCCCGCGGCGAACCACGCGCTGCACGACTATGTCGTCGTGACCGATCTGCCGTCGTCGTTCTTCGTCCGCGATTGGACGAGCAGCGCTGCGCAGCATGACGGCGGCACGGAACCCTCCATCCACGCGGATTTCTACGACACGAGCGACGTCTGGAATCAGGTCGCCGCCGCGCCCGAACCGTTGGTCAACGACTGGGTCGTCGGCGACCTCCCGGTACGCGGCGGACAGAGTTACGCGCTCGCGCGCGTCTCTCGGCGCGCGCCGGCGGCACCGACCGTGGCGCCCGCGACGGTCTCCGCCGACTTCCTGATGGCCGATTTCGGCATGGGCCTTCCGTTCACCGATCTCGGAACCCAGATGGTGACCCTGAACGCGACCGATGCGACGGTGTTCACGCCCGGCTTGGCGTGGACGTTGCCCGCAACCGCCTCATCACACGTCTGTCTCGCGGTTCAGATCAGCGCGCCCGGCGATCCCTACCAGCCGCCGGGGCTCGTCAACAGATCGCCGGGACCCGGGGGAACCGATCCGGACGTGATCGGCGATAACAAGAAGGCGCAGCGCAACCTTCTCTTGGGCGCCGGGGCCGGGGGAGCGGGCGGCGAGTTCCATGCGATCGTGCACAACATCGAGCGCGTACGCCGGGACATCGTCCTGCAGTATTCCGTCGATCCGAAAGCCGCGCGCTACGTCACCGGCGGAACGATCCGCGTCGTCGGAGGCACGCAGGTGACCGACGAGAAGGCGGGGCGCATCGTGCTGTCCGCGATGGCTCCCGGCGAGGAACGGTGGATCCGGATCCGCTTCGGTGCGGTCTCCGCACCGAACGGTTCGCTGTCGGTGCTGCGTTTCAGCGAGCGCGCCCCACGCGGCGTGTCCAACGGATTCGCGATCGGCTACCGCCGGCTGCCGCTTTCGCTCGTTCTGCGCGAGCGTCTGCGTACCGGACAGGACGTGATCGGCCGGCTCGCAGCGATTGCACGCGACACGCGACTGGTCCAGGCATCGGCCGAGGCGCGGCGTCTCGCCGAGGCTTCAACGAAAGGCGTCGGCGCGGCGCCGTACCGCGCGCTCCTGAAGGGTCGGGTCGCCTACGTGCGCGCGGTCGCCGCCAAGCAGCTCGCGGCGCAGGGCTCCGATCCATTCGGCGTCGACGCCGCGTTCGCGGCGTTGACCGCGGCGTTGTCCGCGGGCAACGACGAGGCCCTCGCGATCGCGGACGACGTCGCGCTACAGCGCCTCGACGCGGACCTCACGTGGATGCAGCGGAGGGCCGCCGGTCGATAGTCCTTCGCCCTTCGACTTATCGTGCTCCGGCTTCTCGATAGAACTGCACCAGGTCGGCTTTGAACTGCACCAGCGAGTCGTGGTTGAGGTAGACTTCGTGGCCGCTGGCGTAGTAGGAGTAGTGCAGGCGTTTGCGCTGCTCCGCGTTCAGGCCCATATGGTTGAGCAGGTACTCGGTGCCGTAGAAGCCGGTTGCGAGATCGAAGTAGCCGTTCGCCGAGAGGACGTGCAGCGAGGGGTTCTGCGTGAGCGCCGCTTTCAGGTCGGGGACCGTGCTCACCGCGCTCGGGTCCTGGCCGCGCATGTATTTCCACGCACCGTTGACGCCGAAATCGAGGACGTCGTACGGGCGTTCGTCGCGGTATTTCAGGACGTCGTGCGCGTAGTGGTTGAACGCCGTGACGAACGCGGCCGACGTCATCGTGTCGGACGGATCGTAGCTCGGAAACGTCCCGTTCGGATCGCTCTCGTCGCCGCTGTAGCGCCCGTCGAACCGCCCGACGTTCCGGCCCTCCGCACGCAGCAGCTCCTCTTGGAAGCGGTTGGGGTTGACGCGCAAGTTCGCCGCGTCGATGTACGTCTCGCTCAGCCCCGTGTAGGCGTGCAGCTTCGCGACGATCTGCGCGCGGGTCGCCGGGTCGAGGTTGTCGCCGCGCAGCAGCGCCGACGCGTACGGCCCGCCGGCGAAGGCGCGCACCTCGGCGAGGAAGCGCGCGAGATCCGGCGGGTTGCCGGCGGCTTTGTGGTGATACCAGGCGACCGCGGCTTCGGTCGGGAGGTAGCCGATGAACGCCAAGTCCTCGCCCGGACCGTTGCGGATCGGCAGCAGGTTGTAGTCGAGGGCTGACGAGAGCAGCACGACGCCGTTCACCGCCATCCCGGCGGTCTGCAGCAGGTTCACGACGTTCGCGGCGCGCGTCGTGCCGTACGACTCGCCGAACAGGAACTTCGGCGACTGCCAGCGGGCGTTGCGGGTCGTCCAGCGCTCGATGAACTGCGCAAACGCCTTCGCGTCCTCGTCGACCCCGTAGTAGTCGGTCGCCTTTCCGCGCGCGACGAGCGTGCTCCAGCCGGTGCCGACCGCGTCGACGAAGACCAGGTCGCTGGTGTCGAGCAGCGATGACTCGTTGTCGACCAGTGGTGGGTTCAGACCGGGCTGGGTCGCGTTCTTCGGCACCTGGACGCGGACCGGGGCGAACGAACCCATGTGCAGCCAGATCGTCGACGACCCCGGGCCGCCGTTCCAGAAGAACGTCACCGGCCGCTTGCGCGCGTCCGCGTTGTCGGCGGTGTACGCGACGTAGAACATGCTCGCGGTCGGCTCGTGCTCGGCATCGCGCAGCAGGATCGCTCCGGCGCGGGCGGTATACGCGATGCGCCGCCCGCCGATCGCGATCGTGTGGCGGGTGACGGCGTCTTTCACGCCCGGAACCGGGCGGAACGACGGCGCGGGGGACGGTGCAGCTTGCGCGTTGGCCGCTGCGGCCTGGCTGCAGGCCAGCGCGAGCGCGGCGAGGGCGGAGACGATGAGCGAACGCACGTCAGCGGCCCGCCGCTTCGCGGTAGAAACGGACGAGGTCGGCTTTGAGCGCGCGCCGCGACTCGTCGTTGAGATAGATCATGTGTCCCGACGGATAGAAGCCGTACTCGACGTGCGAGCGCAGCGAGGGATCGAGGCCGAGGTGCTGCAGCGTGTACTCGGTGCCGAAGAACGGCGTCGCGAGATCGTAGTAGCCGTTCGCGGCGAAGACGCGCAGGTACGGATTCTTCGTCATCGCCTCACGCAGGTCGGCGGCGCCGCTCGGCGCCGCGATCGAGCGCGTGCGGCGGTAGTTCCAATCGCGGCCGACGACGGGGTAGTTCGTGCCGAGGTACGGACGGTCGACCTTGAATCCCAGCTCGTCGCGCACGTAGCGGCTGAACGCACCGACGAACGCGTCGGTCAGCAGGTCGTCGCTGGTCGCATCGTACGTCGTCGAGTCGTTCGTGCGGTCGAGCGACGGACCGCGGTAGCGGCCGTCGAGGCGGCCGGTCACGATCCCGGCGTCGCCGAGCAGCGTCTTCTCGAAACGGCTCGGGTCGATGCGCAGGTTCGCGCGCTCGATGTACGATTCGTCGAGTCCGGTGTAGGCGTGGAGTTTGGCGACGACGCCGCGGCGCATCGCGGCGTCGATCGTGTCCCCGCGCGTCAGCGCATCGGCGTACGGGCCGATCGCGAACGCGCGCACCTCCGCGACGAAGCGAGCGAGGTCGGGCGGGCTGCCGGGGACCTTGTGATGGTACCAGGCAACCGCGGCTTCGGTCGGGAGAAAGCCGATGTAGCCGTAGTCCTCGCCCGGCGCCTGGCCGTTGTCGAACACGTTGTAGTCGAGCGCCGACGAGACGAGCACGACCCCGTTGATCGCCATCCCGTCGCGCTGCAACCGGTCGACGACGACGGCGGCGCGCATCGTGCCGTACGACTCGCCGAACAGAAACTTCGGCGAGGCCCAGCGCCCGTTCTGCGTCGTCCAGTCGCGGATGATCGTGTCGTACGCGATCGCGTCCTCGTCGATCCCGAAGAACGTCTTCGGCGTCCCCTTGCCGGTGATCTGGCTGTAGCCCGTGCCGATCGCGTCGATGAAGACCAGGTCGGAGACGTCGATCAACGACTCGGGGTTCGGCACGAGCGGCGTCCCCGGCGCGGGCGCGGTCGCGTTCGACGGCACGGCGACGTGCACGGGCGCGTACGAGCCCATGTGCAGCCACATCGTCGACGAACAGATCGGAAGAGCGTCGTGTAG
>CALEOJ010000327.1 GCA_937910425.1 uncultured candidate division WPS-2 bacterium | reverse complement strand
GCTGCGGGAGCCGCCGACGGTGCGGGCGAGGCCGCGACTTGGACGCCCGCTTGGACGTCGAAGCCCTTGGCCTTCGCCTCGGTCGTCGTCATGACGGTTCCGTAGGCGCACGCGGACACGGCGCGCACCGGCAATAGCGCCGCGATCAGCTCGGGCGGCGCCGTGAACTGCTGCTGCCGCTGTTGGCTGTCCGGCGACGCCGCCGTCACGCGGTCTTGGAATCCGGGCGGGCCGCCACCAGGGCCGCCGGGTTCGCCGCCCGGTCCGGTCCGCGGGCCGCCGTTGCCGCCATTGTTCGCGCCGGGAGGCCGCGCGGCCCGAATCTTGTCGAGAACGGCCTGCGGGATCGACGGATTGAGCCCGAGGTACCACGTGCCCTTCGGATCGCCGTGCCCCGTCACGGTGAGGCCGGTAACCGGCGGGAGCGGCTGACCTGCCGCATACGCGGTCGCGGCGACGCCGAGCTCGGCCAGCACCTTTTGCGCTTCCGGCTTCAGGTCGGCGGTGCACTCGGTGCGACTCGCCGCGATACTGAGCGGGTCGACGCCCGGCGGCGGCGGGATGAAGTTGACGCGCCCTAAGCCGAGGCCGCCGCGCTGCTGGTTCTGGGTGCCGGCCGCGCCCGCGGTCTGCGCGCCGCGCGCACCGGTCGCCGAACCGCGCGAGAAACCCGCACCCGGACGTGCGCCGGTGTTGAACGAGTAGGTCACCGTGAACTGGCGCGGCGCGTTCGGATTCGCGGCCTGCAGCAGCGTGCCGCCGCCGCTGAGCGGGATCGGCTGCGCGTACAGCAGGGTCGAGAAGTCGCCGGACTCCGTGTTGAACAGGTTCGACGCGAACACGGTGAGGCGGCCGATTCCCAGCGCGTGCGAGAGACCGAGGTTCACGATCGTGTACGGAGCGATGCGCTGGTTGTTGCCGGGGCCGACGTACCGCGCGTTGGCGAGGAACTCCATCCCGCTCCACGGCTGCAGCGCGTCGATCGTCAGATTACCCGTGTGCAGCGGGCGCCCGGGGATCTGCGAGTCGAGGATCAGCGTGCTGTCGAATCCGGTGAAGCGCGGGTCGGCCGCGGTGATCATCGACGAGGCAGTCGTGAACGACGGGATCACGACGATGTTCTTGCCGATGCCGAAGCGGCCCGTCGCGGTGAAGCCCTGGTAGACGCGCGTCGTGCCGCCGATTTGCTGCGAGACGTAGAGCGACTGCGCGGTCGGGGCGGCAAACCCTGGGCAGACCTGCCCGAAGTAGCCGGTGACCGCATTGAAATACGGATCGCCCGGGAAGAGCCCGAGGCTGGCCGCGGTGACCTGCGCGTTGACGAGCTGGCCGGCCTGCGACTGGCGGTACATGTTCAGCGAGACCTGCCCGTGCGCCCACGCATGCGTCCACCCGGCGTCATAGCTGATCGCTGACTGGGGTCCTGGCTGATCGCCCGGGCCGCTCACTTGCGCGGTATTGGCGAAGCAGTTGACGCGCGCTGAGTTGGGATCGCTGAACGAGCGCACGAGGCCGTTCGCCGCCTGCGAGCTCCCGACACTGACCGACGCGTTGTAGCTGTCGTTGTTGGTCGGCCGCCAGCTCGCGCTGAACCCGCCGAGCAGCGACGCGCCGCTGCCGGACGTCCCCGCGTACGAGAGGTTCGGCCCCAGCGTCAGCTTGTCGTTGACCTTGAACGTGTCCGCGAACTGCACTTGGCGCGAGGCGGTCGCGAAGGTCGACGGCCGTACGAACGAGACGGCCGACCCGCTCAGCACCAACGGCGTGAACGTAGTGATGCCGGCGTACGTCGAACCCGAGAGCGTGAAGGTGTGCCTGTCGCGGGTGAGCGTGGCGCTCGCCGCGATGCCGCGCGCCAGGCTGCCGTTCATGGTCGAGAGCGGGCTGAGCAGGGGACCTACGGTGCACGGCTGCGGCGCGGTGGCAGGGCACGTCTGGAAGATATAGCGATTGAGGTCGTTGGTCAGCGAGGTGTTGTTGTTGACGTAGGCGGTGGCCGTGATCGCGGTCTCCCCGATCAGCGACTGCACCGTGCCGTACGCGAACCCGAACTTGCCGGTGTTGCCGTTGTCGGGGCCGATCCCGCAGGGGAGCGGCGTGACGAACTGGGTGCACAGGGACGCGGTCGCCTGATTGTTCTGCAGCGCGGTGAACATCAACGTCGTGCGATCCGTCAAGCCGTAGCGCAGCTTCAGAAAGTCGCCGATGTTGGCGCTCTCGCCGGCGTGCGCGTAATCGAGCCCGCTTTGATCGGTGTAGTCCTGGAAGGTCAGTGGACTGTTCCCCGCGCGCTTGGTGTGCAGCAGCGCGATGCCCAGCTTCCCGATCGATCCGGTCTCGCCGATCTGGTAGTTGTACTTGTCGAAGGTGCCGTACGAGGTGGCGACTTTCGTCTGCCAGGTCTGCGTCGGCTGGAGCGTGCGGAAGTTCACCGAGCCGCCGAGCGCACCGGCCTGCGCGCCGAAGCTCACCCCGGCGCCGGAGAAGAGGTCGGTGTTGATCGAGCGCAGGTTGACCGCCGAGCCCGGCGCTCCGAGCGGGATCCCGTCGAGGGTGATCGCGGTCTGCGATTCGTCGTGACCGCGCAGCGAGATCGTCTGCGGCGCGTTGGGGTCGTTGGAGTCCTGCGTCACGTCGACGCCGCCGATCGTCGAGAGGGCATCGGTCAGCGAGTCGGAGATCCGGCGCACCGCGCTGTTCTCGTCGACGTCGGTCGTGGTAACCGTCACGCGCGCACGCACCGAGCCGATGATCTTCAGCCCGCCGGTGTCGGTCGTGCTGGACGTCGTCGTCTGCGGGGCGGCCGGTTTCTGCGTCCCGAGATCGACGACGACCGCCACCTGCTTGTTGCCGAGCACCTCGAACGCCGCGGAGGTCACCCCGGTGAAGCCGCTCTTGCTGACGCGCACGCGGTAGATCCCGCTCGGCACGTCGGTGTACTTCACGATCCCGCTCTTCGTCGTGAGCGCGCTCGCGACGGTCGGGCCGATCAGGAAGACGCGGGCGTTCACCAGCGCTTGCTGCACGCCGGCGTCCTTGACGGTGATTTCGATGATCCCGGTGTCGCTCGAGCTCTGCGCGCTGGCGGGGGCGATCGTCCCGATCATCCCGGCAAAGAGCGAAAGCGCGAGCATCATCGCGGACCAGCGGCTCGGTGCCCTGCTCATTTCGTGCGAAATCCTGTCATCGAGGTCTGTGCTCTCCCTGAGAACGCGCTTCGACATACGAACGTTTAATGCACCGTGTCATCCTGAGCTTGTCGAAGGACGGCGATGGCTTCCAGGAACCGGGTACCGAAATCGGCCAGCTTCTTCTCCCCCACCCCGCTGATCGAGCGCAGCTGCGCCGGGGTGCGCGGAACCTCGCGCGCCATCGCCCGCAGGACGGCGTCACTGAACACCACGTACGGGGGGACGTCCCGCTCGGCCGCGATCTCCCGGCGGAGCGCGCGGAGCACGGCGAACAGCTCCCGGTCGTACGCTTCGTCGCCGCCTGCTGCGGCGGCGACCGTCCTCCCGCGCCTGGCGGGGGCTTGCGCAACCGCCTCGCGGACGGTGATCGGCGTCCGCTGCGCGAGCGCGCGCTTCCCGGCGTCCGTCAGCGAGACGACGTTGTGGCGCGCCGCGTCCTGTTCGAGCAGGCCAAGCCGCAGCAGTTCGTCCGCCAGATGGCGCCAGGTGCGGCGATCGCGGTCCTTGCCGATCCCATAGGTCGAGAGCCGGTCGTGAAACCAGCGATCGATCTTCTCGGTCTTCGCGCCGACCAGGACGTCGATGACGTGCGCGATCCCGACCCCATACCCGTGTGCTTCGCGAACGCGGTAGACGCACGAGAGCAGCTTCTGGGCGTCGAGCGTCGCGTCGAACGACGCGCGCGGCTGCACGCAGTTATCGCAGTTCCCGCAGTGCTCGTGCGGGTAGGTCTCGCCGAAGTACGCGAGCAGCTCGCGCCGCCGGCATTCGTTCGAGTAGGCATAGCGCTTGACACGCTCGAGCTGCTCGCGGGCGGCGGCCCGCTCGCCCTCGGGCTTCTCTTCGACGAACCGCTCGACGCGCGCGATGTCCCCGTACGCGAAGAACCACGCGCATTCAGCCGGTAAGCCGTCGCGCCCCGCTCGTCCGGTCTCTTGGTAGTAGCCTTCGAGGCTGCGCGGTACGTCCCAGTGCACGACGAAGCGCACGTTGGACTTGTCGATCCCCATCCCGAACGCGATCGTCGCGCACATCACGCGCACGTCGTCGCGAATGAACGCCTCCTGCCGCCGCGCGCGCGTCGCCGAGTCGAGACCGGCGTGGTACGCGAGCGCCGGAATCCCGGCGGCGTTCAAGACGTCGGCCAGCTTGTCGCTGTTCGCGCGGCTACCGGCGTACACGATCCCGGCTTCGTCGTCCGGGCGAGCGGCGATCCATTTCACCAGCGCGTCGGCGGTGCGCGGCGCGTGCACCACGCGATAGCCGAGGTTGGCGCGGTCGAAGGATGCGACGTGGACCGCCGGGCGCCGCAGCCCGAGCTGCGCGACGACGTCGTCGCGCACGCGCGCGGTCGCGGTCGCGGTGAACGCGCAGAACGGGACGGTGGGAAAACGTTCGCGCAACGGCGCGATGCGGCGATACTCCGGACGGAAGTCGTGGCCCCACTCGCTGATGCAGTGGGCCTCGTCGACGACGAACCGGGCGACGTTCCAGCGTTCGAGATCGTCGCTGAACCCGGGCAGCGTCAGCCGCTCCGGCGCGACGTAGAGCAGCTTGTAGTCGCCGCGTTCGAGTCCGTCGAGGCGCCGCCGCAGTTCCGGCCATGCGAGCGAAGAATTGAGCGCGGTGGCCGGCACTCCGGCCGTGTCGAGCGCGTCGACCTGATCTTTCATCAGCGCGATCAGCGGCGAAATCACGACGGTCAGCCCGGGCGTCAAGACGGCCGGGAGCTGGTAGCAGAGCGACTTCCCGCCGCCGGTCGGCAGGAGCGCGAAGACGTCACGTCCGTCAAGCACATCGCGGACGATCGCCTCCTGCGACGGCCGAAAGGTGTGGAACCCGAACCAGCGTTCGAGCGCCTCGCGCACCTCCGCCGTCTGAACAACCATGAGCGTCATCGGTTCGCCGTCTGCGCCGTAACGACCGTCCGGCAATACCTCAATGACTTATCCACAAGGGCACAGGGGTACCGACCGCCGTACAGCCTTAGTCCGGAACAGCCGCGTAGAAAAGGTGGGGGTGCCTTGCGGGTGGGGATTTTTCTGCGGACGCTTTACGAGTGGTCCGAAAAGCCGTGCGTTTTGACGGTCCGCGTCGCGTCGACCGGGACCGAGGTGCGCGTGACCGGGATTCTCCGGTCGTACTTCAGCCTCTCCTCGCTGCACGGCTGGGCGCTCGTGCCGCCGCAGCAGCACGGTGGGTTCGCCGCGGTCAAGCTGACGCAGCTGAACATCGCCGAGGCCGTCCAGCGCGACGTCATGCTCGACGGACGCGGGCGGCGGCTCCGCTTCAGCCCGAGCGCCGAGGTCATCTTCGAGCTCGAGCGCGACGACGCGATCCTCACCGCGCCGCCGCGCAGCGTCGGCAGCGGGCGCTACCTCTACGTCGGCGGCCGCCGGCGCCGGCTCGCGGAGCCCTGGATGCTCCGCTAAGTGCTACCATCGTCGGGCGATGCTGCTCCTTATCGTCACGGTGCTCGAAGCGCTGGCCGGCGCACGCGCGGCGCAGCGAATGCTGGCGACGGCAGGCGGTGCCGCGCTCGCGCCGGCGCCTCC
>CALEOJ010000326.1 GCA_937910425.1 uncultured candidate division WPS-2 bacterium | reverse complement strand
GGCCGCTCGCGTCGAGCGCGGTCGGGTTTGGTCCGGCCGGCGCGTAGCCGCCGATGACGAACAGCGTCGTGCCGACGGCGGCCACGGCGACCTCGCTGCGCGAGTTCCGGAGCTGCGCGCCCCTGGTCCAGCCTCCGACGAACGTTTGCGCGCCGACCGATGCGGCCAGGAGCATCGCGACGCAGGCGCTCGCGACGGCGAACAGGCGACTCATGCCCGGTGCTTTAGCCACGGCGAAGGAGGTCGCCTCGCCCGCGCGAACGGACCCGGCCGCCCGCCCCGGTAGGGAGATCGTCGATGCCGTTCATCCGCCCGAACGACCTGACCGTCCACTACGATTTTGCCGGTCCGCACGACGCGCCGGTCGTGTTGCTGGCGAACTCGCTGGCGACGAACGTCCATATGTGGGACGAGCAGATCAACGCCCTGATGCGAAAGCACCGCGTGCTCCGCTACGACATGCGCGGCCACGGGCTCACCGACACGACGCCGGGCGACGATCCCTCCGCCGCGAGCATCGAGCGGCTCGCCGACGACGCGATCGCGCTGGTCGATGCGTTCGGCGTCAACCGGTTCGACATGGTCGGCCTCTCGATCGGCGGGATGGTCGCGCAGCGCGTCGCCGCGCGGCATCCGGCGCGCGTCGGTTCGCTCATCCTGTGCGCGACCGGCAGCCGGCTCGGCACGATTCCGATTTGGGACGAGCGGCTCGCGACGGTGGAACGTGCCGGCCTCGAGGTGATCGTCGACAGCACGATGGGGCGATGGTTCACCGAGGAGACGCACGCGGACCGCCCGGAGCTCGTGCGAGGGTTTGCGAACATGGTGCGCCGCACGCCGAAGGCGGGGTACCTCGCCTGCGGCCGGGCCGTCCGCGACGCCGACCTGCGCGCCGACGATGCGCTGATCCGCGCCCGGACGCTGATCGTCGCCGGCACGCACGACCCCACTGCGTCGCCCGCCGTCGGCGCGGAGATGCGCGATGCGATCGCGGGCGCGCAGCTCGAGGTCATGCACGCAGCGCACATCCTGAACGCCGAGCAGCCGGTTGCGTTCAACGAGTTGCTGCTGCGATTTCTGGAGGCGGCGTAGATGACCGACGAACGGTACCAGAGCGGGATGCTGATCCGCCGCGCGGTGCTGGGCGAAGAGCACGTCGACCGCGCGCAAGCGAGCACGACCGAGTTCACTCGCGACTTCCAGGAGTTCATTACGCGTTACGCGTGGGGCGAGATCTGGAGCCGGCCGGGCCTCGACCGCAAGACGCGCAGCATGCTGACGATCGCGATCACGGCGGCGCTCGGGCGCTGGGAAGAGTTGCGCCTGCACGTGCGCGGCTCGCGCAACACCGGCGTCACCCGCGAGGAAGTGCGAGAAGTGCTCATGCAGCTCGCGATCTACGCCGGCGTGCCCGCGGCGAACACGGCCTTCGCGCACGCATCGGCGGTCTACCGGGAGATGGACGAGGACCCTTTGTCACCGTGACCCTCCGATGTCATCCTGACCCCCGATGTCACCCTGAGCTTGTCGAAGGGTGCGGGTGACACGAGGTTAGGGTCATGCCGAAGTCTTAGCGGCGGCAATTCTTTCCAGAGATTCGGTGGTTGCGCGCGTGACCGGTGTTGGGACGCCGAGCTCCTCGAGCAGCGCGGTCGCGTCGGCCATCTCGTGGGCGCGGCGCTTGGCGTGCTTGTGCGTGCCGTCGACGATGCGATCGAGTAGCGTCGCGTCGGCGCCGACGAACGTTCTCGTGATGTCGGCGCGCAGCCAATCCTCGACGCCGGCGGCGCGCGCCGCTTCGAGCGCCTCGCAGACCGCGGCGGACATGCCCTTGAAGAAGACCGAGCGCGTGAGCTTGCGCGCGGCGGCCTCGCCCGGTTCGGCGCCGACGATCTCGACCGGCGTGCCGAGGGGACGGAGGATCGCCGCGAGCGCGGCTGCACCGTCGCCGGCGAGGAACATCGGGACGCGAATCCCGAGTGGCGGGACCGGCGCCATCATCGCGACGTCGACGAACGCGGCACCGCTCGGCGCAACGATCGCGGCGAGCTCGCGTTTGAGCCCCGGACCGCCGGTGTTCAGGTCGGCATAGATCACACCGGGCCGCAGGAACGGGCGCGCCTCGCGCGCGACGTCGAGCGCGACGATCGCCCAGTTCACCGAGAGCACGAGCTGCGCGCCGTCGACCGCGGCGGCGAAGCTCGGCGCGACCGGGATCTCGCTCAGATCGCCGTGGAGATCGGGATCCCAGCCGCGCACCACGGCGCCGCCGCGCACGAGATCGCGCGCGATCAGCGAGCCCGCTTCGCCTAGGCCCAGCACGGCGACCGGTCCGGTGTCGGAACGCATGCGCGCGGGTTCAGCGCGCCGGTGACGGCCGCCTTCGCGCCCAGCCGCCGCCCCGCGCCACCAGTGGTAGACTTCGGGCTAGGCGAATATTCCGGAACGTGAATGTCCACTCCTACAAGAGGAAGTGAATTCAGACGCCCTCCGGTCCCGACTTTGAGGCCGCCCCGGCGCAACTGTGGAACGCCAACTACCTGATCGACGGGGTGATCCCGCTCGGCGTCGTCTTCACCAACGAAGAACTCAGCATGATCATGATGAGCGCCGTCGGCGGCGGCCCGGTTTCCTGTATCGACTCGGGGAACGGAGGCCTGTGGTCGACGTGGACCGTCGGCAGCGCGCAGGACGAAGGCTATAGCACGATCCGAACGGGCGGCGGTACCGATCCGCAGACGTACCTCACCGTCTCGGGGTCGTCCGGCCCCTTCCCGCCGGGGACGACGGTGATCGCGGGCCCATGGCAGGGCGGCTCGCAGATGCAGGCCTGGCTGATGACGCCGTACGCCCACAAAGTCACGTAGTCTGGAGGCTGAAACGCGCGCTGTAACGACGACGGCTTTCGCATCGTCGATAGTCCCTCTCCGATCCGATACTACGCCACATCCAGGCGGGCGCCACATTTTCCTCGACAGGTGCCGGCTACGACGCGGGCTCACGCTGCTCCGCGCGCAGTAAAGGGTCGGCCCCCCATGGTCAGGAGGCCGAAACGGTGCTAACGTGTGGTCGTACAGCCGGGTGGCTTCTTATGAACGGAGCGAATTCTTGTCATATCCCCGCGTCATCTCCGTCCTTCTCGCGTGTAGCGCCCTCATGGCGGCGGGCACGGCCCCAGCACTCGCCCGGGCCGACTCCGTGTCGAACCCGAGCGCTACCGCAGTCGCTCACGTCGGCGTCGCGCCGGACAGTGTCTCGCACCCCGTGTCCGCAGCGGAAACGGCGCGAGCGGCACAACTGCTGGGCACCTCGCCGACGCAAGTCGCCTGGGTCCCGGTATGCTATTATGTCTACCGATACGTGTACTACTGTAGCGGCGGTCGTTGCGTCTATGTGTATCGCTACGTCTACGTCTGTAACTGACGGCTAAGGAGAGAAGACGTCGTGTACTCAAAGGCAGTCGGCCTCATCCTCGCCCTTTCCCTGATCGGCGCAACCCCCGCGATCGGCGCGCCGGCCCCCGGATCCGCCGCCGACCGAGCGGCAAGCTTCAAGTTTCTGCTCGGCACGTGGCATTGCACGCGCACGGTCGACGTCGCCGGAACGGCCAAGACCGCAACGATGTCGGAGACGCAAGTCGTGACCGCGCACGGCCCGCAATGGCTGCACGCGGCGCAGACCACCATGCGCGACGGTCAAACGGGTTCTCAACAAGATCTGTACCTCGCGTACAATCCGCAGCACGCCAACTGGGTGCTCATCACCATCGACTCCCGCGGAGCAAGCCAGGTCGAGACGAGCACGTCACCGGCGCTCAACGGCTCGAAATGGTCCGTGGTGTACCCGAGCACGAGCAACGGTACGAGCGTCTTCACGAAGACGGCCGGCAACGCGTACTCGTCGGCCAGCAGCTGGACGTCGTCGAAGACCGGAAAGGTGCTGACGTCCAAGGAATCCTGCACGCGGCAATAGGTTACCGTTCGTCGCTTGCGAACCCGCTGATCGATCCGGCGAGCGTGCTTCGTCAGCCGCTCGCCGGACCGTCCAGTGCGCGTTCACCGCGCACCGCGACCGCGATTGCGCCGAAGATTATGCCGGCCCCGAGCGCGGTCGTCGCGCCCAGCCGCTCGGAGAACAGCCAGGACGCGAGGACCGCGGCGATCACCGGCTCGAGCAGCGTCGTCGTCGAGACGAACGTTGCGCTGAGCACGCGCACGGCAGCGTTGAGCGCGGTGTGCCCGAACAGCTGCGACAGCAGCGCCATCGCGATGATGCCGCCCCAGGCGCGTGCGTCGCCCAGCGGCGGCAGCGGATCGTGCGCGACGAGGCTCGCGGCGATCAGCAGCACTGCAGCGTAGGTGTAGGTGCGCGACGTGACCGCCAGCGTGCCGTAACGCGGATCGGTTGCGCGCACGACGATCAGGTAGGCGGCGATGCTGATCGCGCCGCCGATCGCCAGCGCGATCCCGGCCGGCGTATTCTGACTAAGCCGGGGTGAACAATGCAGCTCGGCGCTTTTTCGATCAGCTTGGCCGTCAAGAACCTCGATGCGTCGAGGATCTTTTATGAGAAATTCGGCTTCAAAGCCTTCACCGGCGGCGCCTCAATGAATTACTTGATCATGAAGAACGGCGATCACGTCATTGGCCTGTTTCAAGGAATGTTCGAAAAGAACACGCTGACCTTTAACCCCGGTTGGGACAGCAACGCTCAGCAACTCTCCACGTTTACCGACGTGCGTGATTTGCAGCGCCAACTGAAAGCGCAAGGCGTGGCGTTCCAAGTCGAGGCCGACGAGAGCACGACCGGGCCCGCGAGTTTTTTCGTCCTAGATCCTGACGGGAACCCGATCCTCATCGATCAGCACGTCTGAATTCCCCGCTCAGCGTCACGTGGACTGACCCTCTTCGATGAGATCACGAACGCGTTTCGGTACGTTTTGCATTGCGCGCTCGAGCTGATGCGGTGCCAGGAGACCGCGGCGTAGGCCCTCGCGCACAGCCATGACGATCTGCTCGGACCCAGTGTATGTGCGAGCGGCATCGACGATGGAGCGAGTCAGCGAGGTTGCGCGGAATCCTTCGTGCTGCACCACATCACCCGGCGCAAATGGCCGCGTCGTCGTATGCACCTCGACGTTGTCGGCCGGTGCGGTGACGTAGCGGCGAGCGCGCGGAACGGTAAAATGCAGCCGTGAGGGTGCGACGTCCGATACGCCGTACAGTTGGAGCGCCGATTCATGGGAGACAATGGCGTCCTTGCCGAGCGCAGCGGCGGCGGCGATCAGCGGCTCCCGCGGGCTTGAGGGGAAATTGGCGAGACGATACACGCCATGGCCCAGGCGCTCGATCGACCCCGTCCGTGAGTGGTAGGCGAGCGAGCTAGAGGTCACTCCATCCATGACAAACTGGGCCGCAGTGCTCGGCGGCGACTGCACAGCGACGCCCCATGCTGTGAGGGTAGCAGTAGAATCGCCAGTTGCCTGCGCGATCAGCGGAACGAAGACTAAGCCGATCGTCGAGAACCCTATATACAGCACCAGCGCCACCTCTGTTGCGGTCAGGCCCCATTGGTTCACGGAAAAATCATTAGTCGGGACGGCCGCCCGCCCTTCACGTCGGCTCGTCCCGCCATTCTTCTATCAGCGCCCAATGGAAAGCAAGGAGTGCGTCTTGACTGCGCTCGTGGTCCGCAGCGGATTCGAATCCGCTTTACGCTCCGGTCTCCTTACGGCATCGCGAGTTCATCCGTCGCGCTCAAGCGTCTGCTCAAGCCGGTCCAGTGTGCGCATTGCCGGCAGGCATTGCGCGATGCTGGCGTTGGGTTCGCGGCCTTCGCGGATCGCGGCGATGAACTCGCGGTCTTGGAGCTCGATGCCGTTCATCGAGACGTCGACCTGGGGGAGGTCGATCGCGTGGTTGTTGCCGTCGTACAGGTCGTCGTAGCGCGCGACGTAGGTGCCGTTGTCGCAGATGTAGCGGAAGAACGTGCCCAGCGGGCCGTCGTTGTTGAACGAGAGCGAGAGCGTGCAGATCGCCCCGGCCGGGACCTTCAGCTGGATGCTCATGTCCATCGCGATCCCGAGTTCGGGGTGGATCGGACCTTGCAGCGCGTGGGCGCGCGAGGCGACTTGGCCGGTCTGATACTGGAAGAGGTCCACGGTGTGGCACGCATGGTGCCAGAGCAGGTGGTCCGTCCAGCTGCGCGGCTTGCCGAGCGCGTTCGTGTTCGTGCGGCGGAAGAAGTAGGTCTGCACGTCCATCTGCTGGATCGTCAGCTCGCCCGCCCGAATGCGTTTGTGGATCCACTGATGGCTCGGGTTGAACCGGCGCGTGTGGCCGCCCATCGCGACGACGCCGGTTTCGTGCTGCACGCGCAGCAGCGCCTCCGAGTCCGCCAGGTTGTCGGCGATCGGGATCTCGATCATCACGTGCTTGCCGGCGCGCATGACCTGCTCGGCCTGCGCGGCGTGCATCTGCGTCGGCGTCGCGAGGATGACCGCCTCGAGACCGGGCTGCGCTAGGGTCTCGGCGAGGTCGGTCGTCCAATGCGGGATGCCGAACTTCTTCGCGACTTCTTCGGTCGAGGCGGGGCTGCCGCCGGCGAGCGAGACCACCTCGACGCCGTCGATGTTCGCCAGCGCTTCGAGGTGCTTCACGCCGAACGCGCCTTGGCCGGCGAGTGCGAGCTTCATGACGATCGTTCGCCCTTCGACAAGCTCAGGGTGACATCGGGGGCGGTGGCATCGGGGGCATGAGCACGGGGGGCATGAGCACCGGGCGCATGAGTACCGGAGACGGTGACATCGGCATGGGCGTTTTCGAGGATCATGTGACCTACTGCGGTGTTCGAGGCGGGGACGTGGTAGAAGCGGTAGATTTCTTTGGCGTCGTCGTCTAGTGCGCCGCGCATGATCAGCCACATCACCATCTCGATCCCCTCCGACCCGGCCTCGCGCACGTACTCGACGTGCTTCAGGCGCGCGAGCGACTGCGGATCGGCGGCGAGCTTGTCGAGAAAGCGCGTGTCGAACTCACGATTGATGAGGCCGGCACGCGGTCCTTGCAGTTGGTGCGACATCCCGCCGGTGCCGAAGATCACCACGCGCAGCGGGCGATCGAACGACTCGACGGCTTTGCGGATCGCCTTGCCGAGCATGTAGCAGCGATGGCCGGTCGGCGGCGGGTACTGCACGACGTTCACCGCCAGCGGGATCACCGGGCACGGCCACGCGTCGGGCTGCCCGAACATCAGCGAGAGCGGCACGGTCAAGCCGTGGTCGACTTCCATCTTGTTGACGATCGTCATGTCGAACTCGTCGAGGATCGTCGACTGCGCGATGTGCCAGGCCAGCTCCGGATGCCCTTTGACCACGGGGACGGGTCGGGCTCCCCAGCCTTCGTCGGCCGGCGGAAACTCGGCGGCGCAGCCGAGCGCAAACGTGGGGATCATCTCGAGCGAGAACGCCGAGCCGTGGTCGTTGTAGACCAGGATCACGACGTCGGGCTTCAGCTCGGCGATCCACTTCTTCGAGGGTTCGAAACCGCGGAAGAGCGGCTGCCAGTACGGTTCGTCGGACTTTCCGTTGTCGAGTGCGGCGCCGATCGCCGGGACGTGCGAGCACGCCACTCCCGCGACGATCCTAGCCACGATCGCGCCACTCGGACTTGCTGCGGTTGCCGTCGATCGGACGGCCGCCGTGCAGCATCATGTCCGCGTACTCGGCCTGCGTCGATCCCGTCATGATCGCGGCGATCTGCTGAAACGAGAGCCCGTCACACGCCGCGAGCTTTGAGGTGTAGTAGATGTTTCCGCCCAGCTCCAGCATCCGGTTCCAGTCGCGATCGAGGATCGATTGGATTTGTTCCGGTGTCATCGGGTACTTCGCGAGGTACGTGGCTTCGTCGGCGCGGAAGGCGTCGCGGTTCTCGGGCTTCATCAGCGACATGCAGAACATGTTGAGGTGGTAGCCTTTGCGCGAGCGGTCGGCATTGAAGAGCAGCGTACCCGGGATATCTTCGAACGCTTCGTCGTCGGTCATCGCTGCGGCCAATACAGACGGTTGGGGTTGTCGACGAGGAGCTTCTGCTGCAGCTCCGGTGCCGGCGCGATGCGCGGGATCAGGTCGACCAGTTCGCCGTCGTCGGGCACGATCCACGTCATGTTGGGGTGCGGCCAGTCGGTCCCCCACAGCACGCGATCGGGAAAGCGTTCGACCAGCGTGCGCTGGAACGGAACGACGTCGTCGTACGGCGGGCCCGCGACGGTGAGCCGCTCGGGGCAGGTCACCTTGACCCAGATGTTCTCGTACTCCGCGAGCAGCCGAACGAAGCGCTGGAACTGCGGATCGTCGACGCCCTTCGCGACGTCGGGGCGGCCCATGTGGTCGACCACGATCGTCCCCGGCAGCGAGGTCAGGAACGGCGTCAACCCCTCGAGGTCCGGCGCTTCGAAGTAGACGACGATGTGCCAGCCGAGCGGCGCGATCTTCTCGGCGATGCGCAGGTAGTTCTCGCGCGGCGTCGCGTCGACCAGGCGTTTGACGAAGTTGAAGCGCACGCCGCAGACACCCATTTTGTCGAGTGCCTTGAGCTCATCGTCACCGATGTCGTAGCGAACGACGGCGACGCCTTTTGCCTTCCCGCCGGAGGCGTCCAGCGCGTCGACCATCGCCGTGTTGTCGCGGCCGTGACAGCTCGCCTGCACGATGACGTTCTTGTCGAAGCCGAGAAAATCGCGCAGGGCAAACAGTTTTGCCTTGGGCGCATCGCACGGCGTGTACTTGCGCTCAGGCGCATACGGGAACTCGCCGCCCGGGCCGAAGACGTGACAGTGCGCGTCGACCGCGCCCGGCGGCGGGACGTACGCCGGCTTACGGGGGTTCGGATGGAACGGGAGGTAGTTCGCGTCCATCGTGAACGTCGTCGTCATCGGGCGAGCTTCGCGAGCTTGGCGGCGAGGCGCGGGTACACGCGGGCCGCGTTCTCTTCGAAGATCTTGCGCCGGACGTCGTCGCCGAGCGGAAGCGCGTCGACGTAGCGCTTGGTGTCGTCGTAGTAGTGTCCCGTCTCCGGATCGATCCCGCGCACCGCGCCGACCATCTCCGAACCGAACAGGATGTTCTCGGCCGGGATCACCTTGAGCAGCAGCTCGATCCCCGGCAGATGGTACACACAGGTGTCGAAAAAGACGTTGTGCAGCAGCAGCTCGGTCAGCGGCGGCTTCTTCATGTCCTGCGCGAGACCGCGATAGCGTCCCCAGTGGTACGGTACGGCGCCGCCGCCGTGCGGGATGACGAACCGCAGCGTCGGGAAGTCGTGGAAGAGGTCGGACGTCAGGAACTGCATGAACGCGGTGGTGTCGGCGTTGATGTAGTGCGCTCCGGTGGCGTGGAAGTTCGGATTGCACGACGAGCTGACGTGCACCATCGCCGGAACGTCGAGCTCGACCATCTTCTCGTAGAGCGGATACCAGTGGCGGTCGGTCAGCGGTGGACCGTCCCAGTGCCCGCCGGATGGGTCGGGGTTGAGATTGCAGCCGATGAAGCCCAGCTCGTTCACGCACCGTTCCAGCTCGCGCGCGCTGTTCGCCGGCGGCGCGCCCGGCGATTGCGGGAGCTGGCAGACGCCGACGAAGTTCGCGGGGTAGAGTGCGCAGACGCGAGCGATCAAGTCGTTGCAGGCGCGCGTCCAGGCGATGCTCGTCGCCTCGGTCCCGATGTGGTGCGCCATCGCCGAGGCGCGCGGCGAGAAGATCGTCAGATCGTACCCGCGCTCGCGCTGCAGCCGCAGCTGCGCGTTCTCCAAGCTCTCGCGGATCTCGTCGTCGCCGATCGCGATGCTGTCGGGCGAGGGCGCGGGCGCGCCGCTTTCGAGCGCAGCGATCTGCGCGTCGCGGAACGTCTGCAGCGCCTTCGGCGCGGTGGTATAGTGCCCGTGGCAGTCGATGATCATGCCGTTTCGTTCCAGAGCGCCGCCGGCACGAACACGTCGCCGGCCATGAGCGAGCGCGCCGTTCGCAGCAGCGCCGAGCGTTCGACGCGCGGCTTGCCGCCTTCGTCGACCAGCGTCATCTCGACGGTGAAGAAGCCCGTCGGGTGCTCGATCTCGAGGCTGCGCTCGCCGAGCTGTGCGCCGTCGCCGGCAATCTCGGCGGCGACCGTCCCGGGATACGCGCACGCCGTCGCGACGCTGACCGCGCCGAACACGCCGATCGCCTTGTGCACCTTGTGCGGGATGAAGTTTCGCGTCGACACGGCGCCGCCGTTCGCCGGCGGCGAGACGAGGCACATCTTCGGCACGGTCTTCTTGGTGACGTCACCGAGGTTCATCAATCGCCCCGCAGCGAGGCGCACGGCTTCGACGCGCGCCTTGAGCTCGGAATCCGCCTCGAGCTCGGCCGGCGACTCGCGGCCGGTCTTACCGAAATCCGACGCACGCATCACGACGACGGGCATCCCGTTGTCGATCAGGGTCGCCTCGACGCCTTCGACGACGTCGCGCGCGTTGCCGGTCGGCAGCAGCGCGCCACCCGTGCTCCCGCCCGCGATGTCGAGAAAGTCGATGACGATCGGCGCCGCAGTCCCGGGAACACCGTCGATGCGGGCGTCGCCGTCGTAGCGGACGCGGCCGCCCGGCGTCTGCACGGCCGCGACCGCGATGCTCGCGGTGTTGACCATGTGGATGCGCACCTTCGTGACGCCGTCGGCGGCCAGGACCAGCCCCTTCTCTATCGTGAACGGGCCGATCCCCGCCAGCATGTTGCCGCAGTTCTGCGACGCGTCGACCCGCGGTTCGTCGACGACGACTTGGAGGAAGAGATAGTCGACGTCGGCGTCGGGCCGTGTCGACGGAGAGACGACGGCGACCTTGCTGGTGAGCGTGTCGGCGCCGCCGATCCCGTCGATCTGGCGCACGTCGGGCGAACCCATCACCGCCAGCAGAACCCGGTCGCGCAGCGCCGGATCGGACGGCAGGTCGGATGCCAGGAAGAACGGACCCTTCGAGGTGCCGCCGCGCATCAGTGTGCACGGGATCGCAGTCTGCGTCACGCGCGCGACTCCTCGGCGAGAGCCCGCGCGTCGTCGTAGTAGCGCAGCCCTTTCGCGTGCAGCTTCTCGCGCATGCCGTACACATCGAGGCCCACTTCGCCGGCAGCGAAGCGGTCCCGGTTCGTCGCTTCTTTCTTCACCCGCGCGAGCGAGGCGTCGAGCGCCTCCCCGATCCGCCCGCGCGGCACGACGAGCACGCCGTCGTCGTCGGCGACGATCGCGTCGCCGGGCTCGACGCGCTGACCGGCGCACACCAGCGGCAGGTTGATGTCGCCGAGCGTTTCCTTGACGGTTCCCTGCGCGAAGACCGCCTTCGACCAGACGGGATAGCGCATCTCTTCGAGCGTGCGGATGTCGCGGCAGCCGGCCTCGATGACGGTGCCGCGCACGCCGCGGGCTTTGAGCGCGCCGCCGAAGAGATCGCCGAAGTACCCGTCCTCGCACGGCGAGGTGGGCGCGACGACGACGACGTCGCCCGCTTGGCACAGCTCGACGACGACGTGGAGCATCGTGTTGTCGCCGGGCGCGACGGTGACGGTGACCGCGTTCCCGACGATCGACGTGCCGCGGTAGATCGGCCGCATGTACGAGCGCATGAGCCCGGTGCGACCCAGCGCTTCGTGGACGGTCGCGACGCCTCGTTCGGCCAGCGGCGCCAGCCGCTCGAGCGATGAGCGCTCGATGTTGCGCACGACGGTTCCGCTCATAACGTGCCCGAGTTTTCACAAGGCGCGGTGCCCCTCCTGGATGCGGGCAGCAAGGGAAGCAGCGCGGCCGCGTGGCAGGAGAGGAGCATGAAGCGAACGACTTTTCTGACGTCAGCCGGCGCGGCTGCGGGCGCGCTCGCAGCGCCGCGTTTTACGCTCGCCGCGGGGCCGGCCGCGACCGTGAAGATCGGCTTCCTCGAATCGTTCAGCGGCGTCTTTTCCGACTTGGGCGGCGTGCATCGCCAGGCCGCGGAGCTCGCGCTCGCCGATCAGAACAAATCAGGCCGCGTGAAGTTCGAGTTCGTCTTCGGCGACGACGCCTCGAAGCCGGCTCAGGCGGTCACCGAAGCGCGCCGTCTCGTCGGTCAAGAGGGAGTCGACGTCCTGTTCGGCGGGACGTCGTCGGCGAACGGGCTCGCGCTCAACCCGATCGTGCTCGAACTCGGCATCTTCAACCTGAGCCTCGGACCTCAAGACTCGTCGATCACCGCCGAGAAGGCAGGGAAGCTGACGTACCGGTTCGGCCCGAACGTCCGGATGTTGCTCAAGCCGGTCGTCCGCCGGGCGTTGGCGCTCGGGAAGAAGTGGTACTTCATTCAAGCGGACTACGCGCTCGGAAAGGATGCGTATGCGCAGCTCTCGGACGCGCTGCGGCGCGCCGGCGGCACCGAGGTGGGGCACGACATCGTCGCGCTCGGCACTGCTGACTTCTCGTCGGTGCTGACGAAGCTGCGCAACAGCGACGCCGACGTGTTCGTCCTGTGCAACAGCGGGGCCGACGCGGCGAACACCGTGAAGCAGTGGGCGCAGTTTGGACTGCACAAGAAGCAGAAGCTGGCCGGGATCTCGATGGAGGACGTCTACTACAAGACGCTCCCGCTCGACGACGTCGTCGGGATGACGTTCCCGGTGCTGTGGTCGCCGACGGCTTCGCCGAACGGCGCGAAACTGGCCAAACGGCTGAGCGCCGGGATCGGCGGACCGATCGGCGGCCGCCACTGGCTCGGCTATATGGCGGCGTGGTCGCTGATGGAGCGGATCAAGACCGCCGGCACGACCAAGGCCGACAAGCTCGCCGACGCGTTCGCCAACTTCTCGTTCGACGGGGCGAAGACGTCGCACTCGACGTATCGCGGCTGCGATCACCAGTGCATCCAGGACACCTACTCAGGCTCCAGCGTATCGTCGAAGACGTTCGCGAAGACGCAGTTCATGTTCGACATCATCGGCGAGGTGACGGCGCCCGAGTCCGACGGCACGTGCGACTCGCCGTGGGCGAAAGCCGCGACCGCCGCAATGGCCTCGCAGAAGGTCGGCGAGCGGACGGGCTACACGCCGAAAACGTGGACCTAACCGAAGAGCTCGCGCTGGCGAACCGGATCCTCTACGACCGCGGCGTCGTCGACGGGTTCGGGCACGTCAGCGTGCGCGACGACCGCGATCCCGAGCGGTTCTTGCTGGCGCGCAGCATCGCGCCGGGGCTGGTGACCGCCGCCGACGTGATGGGCTTCGCGCTCGACGGGACGGCGCTCGGCGGCGACACCCGTACGCCGTACCTCGAACGGTTCATCCACGGATCGATCTATCGCCTGCGGCCGGACGTCGGCGCAATCGTGCACAGCCACTCGGCGGCGGTGATCCCGTTCGGCATCGTCGCGGGCGTTACGCTGCGGCCCGTGTTCCACATGAGCTCGTTCCTGCGCGGGCCGGTGCCGGTGTTCGAGATTCGCGACGCGGCCGGCCCGGACAACGATATGCTGGTGCGCGACGAGAAACTCGGCGACGCGCTCGCGATCTCGCTCGGCGACAACCCGACGGTGCTGATGCGCGGCCACGGCTCGACGACGGTCGGCCGCAGCCTGCCCGAAGCGGTCTTCCGCGCCGTCTACACCGAGGTCAACGCGCGTCTGCAAGCCGAGGCGATGCGCATGGGTGAGGTCACCTTCCTCAGCGACAAGGAAGCGCTGCGCTCCAGCGCTTCGAACGCAGGTCAGATCGCGCGGGCATGGGAGCTTTGGTCCCGCGCGGTGTCATCCAGCTCGTAGATGTTCCGGTACGGTGCCCTCGCGCCGGAATGGGACGCGGCCGAAGCCGAACGCTGAGCGCTACGGGTTTCCTTCGATGTCGGAGTGCCCGGTCGATTCGAGCAACTCCGTCTCCTCCGATTGAAGGTCGAGCAGCTGCTGGACGCGGCGCATCACGGTGTTGTCCACTTTGCCCTCGCGGCGGAGGCGGATCAGCGCCGTCCGCTGAGCGTCGACCAGATCCGCCTCGAGCCGCCGGATGCGCGTTCCGAAGCGCGCCGCCGCGCCGTCTTCCGCTTCCTCGTCGAGACCGAACTCGGCCCAGCGGCGCCGGAAGCGGCGGCGCAGCACATCGCAGATCTCCGGCGGAACGTCGCCGCTGCCGGCCAGCTCGTCGAGGCGCTTCAGCGCGGCCTTCGCGGTGGCGGCGAGCGCGACGCGTTCCTCGCGCTCATCGGTCCCGTCGTCGACGACCTTCAGCCAGCGCAGGATGAGCGGCAAGGTTCCACCCTGGCCGACCAGCGTCGCGAGCAACACGCAGAAGGTGAGGAAGATGATGAGATCGCGGTCCGGAAACGGCCGCGCCGCCGCTTCGAGCGGAATCGCGAGCGCTGCCGCCAGCGAGATCCCACCGCGCATCCCGGCCCACGCGAGGACGGCGACGTGGGACCAATCGGCCTTCCCTTCGACGTGCTCGGGCTCGTTCGTGGCGGGCAGCAGCCCCTGCGCGAAGACCCACACCAGGCGCACAACGATCGCCGTCGCGCTGATCGCGAGCCCGTAGCCGATCAGCTGCGCGGGGTGGAAGCGTTGCAGCGCACCGAGGATTTGGTGGAACTGCATGCCGACCAGGACGAAGATGAACGCGTTGGCCATGAAGACCGCAGTGACCCAGAAACCGGCCCCGCGTTCGCGTGTTTTAGGCGTCAGCACCCGCGGTGTGTAGTGGGTGACGACCAGCCCAGCCGTGACGACGGCGAGCACCCCCGAGACGTGGAAATGCTGGGCCGGCAGGTAAGCGAGGTACGGCGCCATCAGCGAGACCATCGCCTGCAGCGCATCGTCCTTGGTGAGCCGCCACGCCGCGACGCACAGCAGCGCCGCCGCGCCGCCGATCGCGAGCGCGCCGACGACCGACACCGCCAGTTCGCCGAGCGCGAGCGGGAGCGAGAACGTCCCCGTGACGATCGCGGCGATCCCGATCCCGTACAGGACGAGCGAGGTCGCGTCGTTGACCAGGCTCTCGCCCTCGATCGTGGCGATCACGTGGCGCGGTAGCGGGATGCGCGCGATGATCGGCGCGAACGCGACCTCGTCGGTCGACGAGACGATCGCGCCGAGCACGAGCGCGGGTCCCCACGCCATCGCCGGAATCATCACGTGCGCGACCGCGGCGACGGCGAGCATCGTGACGATGACCAGCCCGAAGGCGAGCTGAAACATCCACCACAAGCCGTCGCCGGAGAAGAACTCACTGGTCGGCGCCGTCACGCTTTCCCAGTAGAGCAGCGGCGGAAGGAAGATCGTGAGCACCAGCTCGGGCGGCATCGCGAGCGGCGGGATCCCGGGGATGTACCCGAGCGCGATCCCGCCGAGGACCAGCGCGATGGGGTACGCGACACCAATCCGGTTGGCGACCGAGACCAGGACGAGGATGGCGACGAAGATGACCGCCAGATCGACGGAGACCGCCCCGTTCATACGCCGATCCTAACACAGCCGGCCGTCGGCGCAAAAAAGGTGCTTTTGCCAGGCAACGCGACCTAACTGGGTGCCAACACGAACGCAGCTTCCAAGTAAGGCGGACCATCATCATGCGGCGACTCCTACGGCGTTGTCTGGCCGGCGGCGGCTCTCTGTTTCTCGCGGTCGCCATCGCGGCGAGCACGTGTCCGGCGACCGCCGCGGAGCCTGCTGCGAACCCGCTCACCTTTGGTGCGAGCACGCTGAATGCGGGCAACGACATCATCAGCTGCGCGACGAAGGCCACGCTTTCGCTGTCCAAGACCGGATACACGGGAGTCGGTTCGGTGACCAACGGTTTCGCAACGCTCGTGTACGGTACGAAGGTTCAGAACGCCCTCAGGGTTTTCTGCTTGAATGCAACACCCCAAGGCGCGCCTGCCGGCCGCGGTGGCGTCATCGTTCTGGTGTCGGGACCCGGCAATCTCAAGCCGCTGTACGACGCTTTTTACAAGAACTTCTAGCCGCGGTCGCGGCCGCGCGGGGCGCGCGACCGGGCGCGGCTCCGAAGCGCCGCGCCCAGCCCCAGACCGACAGGCTCGTTACATCGGCTTCGTCTTGCACTTTATGAAGTGACCCTTTTTGTCGCGACAAGGCTTGTTCTTCATCGGCGCCATCGCCGCCGGCGGGCACTTCACGAACTTGCCCTTTGCGTCTCGGCACGTCTTGGCGTCGGCTCCGAGGCTCAGTGAGGCGACGAACGCGAGCGCGAGCGCCGCGGACAGGAAACGGCTCATAGAAACGACCTCCTAGGTTAAAAGAGCGGATGTCGACGAGCCTTCGCCGCTTTCGGGCGCATTCCGGCGGGGCGGGCCAGCTGCCCACCTGGTTTAGGGTCCAAAGCCTCAGCGCGCGACTGCGTCTGCCGGAAACAAGGTAGTGGCGAAAACGAGCGCGTGCGGGGCGGCCACGGGCATTTCGTCGACCGGTGAAAGGCGTCGAAATTGGGCTGCCTACTTCGAATCGCTGCGCTCGCAGCGGTACTTCCGCTCTCCGCCTGCGGCGGCGGCTCCGCGGGTGCAGGTCCGCCGCCAAACCCCTCGGTGAGCTGGATGGCGACGCTGCGCTACGTGCCGACCGACATTCACGTGAGCGTGCAGACCCCGACGATTCCGTTCATGTACGTGGATTCAGCCGCGGTGAACGGCGTCTATCCGTCGCCGGGCACGTTCCGAAGCGCGATCGAGAACGCGAATCCGGGATTTCTGAGTGGCGCCTGCGCCACGATTACGCGCATGTCGGCCTCGGTGATGCAGTTCACCGACGCCCAGGGCGTCGCGGCCCCTTCGTACGTCGTGTTCTTCCAGCCGATCGCGGTCGGAACGTGCACGCAGCGCATCGACGTGGGAGCCGAGGGCGTGCAAAGCTTCAGCGTTACAGTAACGTCGTGAGCGTCTGCGGATTACTTCTGCTGCGCGCGCCGCTTGATGCTCGGCCTTCGACGCGCCTTCTGGACGGTTGCGAAACGGCGAACGGCCGAGGGTGCAGCCGGAGGTGAGTCAAGCGCGCTGAACCCCTGGATCTCGATCGGCGCGGACCCGGGAAACTCCGCCACGATCCTCAGCTTTCCCCCCAACGCTTCGATGTAACTTCGAAGCGTCCCGACATATGTGTCTGTGCGTCGTTCCAGTTTGGAGACATCGCCCTGCGCGATTCCCAGAACGTCCGCGACGCTCTGTTGCGTGAGCGCTCGCGCCTTGCGAAGTTCGGGCAGCTTCATGCGTGCGATCTCGGCCTCGATCCGCGCCTGGATCTTCGCTTCGCGTTCGGGCGAAAGTGGGCGGCGGATCGCCCGCCACGGTCGCGTCGGCATGTCAGATTCCTCGATTTTCAATTTCGGCGAGATGCTCGGCGTAGAGCCGATCGGCAACGGGGATCCTTGTAGGCCGACCGCTTTACGGCATCTGCGTGTGGTCGTCCCAACTCCGGACCGACGGCCTCAAGAAGGTCAACGCTGTAGTTGACCGAGTCAATTTCGGCGCTATCGAGCGCAGCGTACCATTCGGCGAATTGGTCGGTAGCCTCGACTGCCCACACCACATCGTGAGTATGGCATATGAACCATTATTGCGTCAAGTCCATAACGTGACGCCGTGACCTCACCCTTCGACAAGCTCAGGGTGACATCGCGGTGGGTGACATCGGGATGCGGGACGCCGAGGCTTACGATCACATCGGGCTAGGCGATGGGGACGGTTAGAAGCGGTCGCGGTGGTGGGGGGCCGTTAGGTTCTGGAGCGGGCCGATCGGGACGATGCGGGCTGGGTTGATCTCGTCGTGCGTCATGTAGTAGTGGCGTTTGATGTGATCGAAGTTCACCGTGTGCGCGATGCCATGGATCTGGTAGAGATCACGCAGGTAACCTGACAGGTTGGGGTAGTCCACGATGCGGCGCAGGTTGCACTTGAAATGCCCGTGGTACACGGCGTCGAAGCGGATCAGCGTGACGAAGAGCCGCCAGTCCGTTTCCACGGGCGCTGCGCCGAACAGATAGCGCTGCTCCGCGAGCAGTGCGTCGAGGGCGTCGAGCTGCTCGAACAGACGGTACGCCGGCAGTTCGTATGCGGCTTGCGTCGCGGCGAAACCGGCGCGGTAGACGCCGTCGTTCACCGTCTCGTAGATGACCTCGTTCAAGCGGTCGATCGCGGCCCGGTGCTCGTGCGGGTAGAGGTCGAGCTCGTGCCGCGCGAACGGCTCGAACTCGGTCTCGAACATCCGCATGATGTCGTCGTCGGAGTTGCTGACGATCCGCTTCGTCTGCGTGTCCCAGAGCACCGGGACGGTCACGCGGCCGTGATAGCGCGGATCGGTCGCCGCATACGCCTCGGCGAGGTACGTAAACCCGTTGACGGGATCGCCGGTCGTGGCGGTGTCGACCTCGCGGAACGCCCAGCCCAGCTCGTCGCGAATCGGATCGACGACCGACATCCCGATCGCGTCCTCGAGCCCTTTGAGCGCGCGCACGATGATCGTGCGGTGCGCCCACGGACATGCCGCCGACACGTAGAGGTGATAGCGTCCGAACTCCGGCTGGTACGGCGAGGATCCGTCGGCCTTCACCCAGTCGCGGAACGCGTCGCCCTGGCGGACGAATCGTCCCTCGACCGTCTCGTGTGGCAGCTGCGCCTTTACCGTCATCGCCGCAATCAGGTCTTGTAGCTGGGATCTTTCGCGTCGAGCATCCGGAGCTGCGCGTCCCAGGCGAGCTTCGCGACGGCCGGGACGCCGTTCGCCGACTGGCGCTTCACGACGTCTTGGACCTCGGCCGACGGATAGTGCAGCGGTACTCCGCCGGCCAGGAGCGCGACCTGCATCGCGCACGCGCGCTCGAGGAAGTACATCGCCAGGAACGCTTCGCCGACGGTCGCGCCGACGGTCAGCGTCCCGTGGTTGCGCAGCAGCATCACGTTCTTCTCGCCGAGGTCGGCGACCAGCCGCGGGCGCTCGTCGAGTAGCAGCGCTACCCCTTCGTACTCGTGGTACGCGATCTGATCGTTCAGCAGCATCGCGGTCTGGTTGGTCGGGAGCAAGCCGCCTTCCTGACACGAGACCGCGACGCCGGCGACCGTGTGCAAGTGGAGTACGCACTTCGCGTCCTCGCGCGCGGCGTGCACCGCGCTGTGGATCGTGAAACCGGCCGGGTTGACGAAGTACGGCGTCGGCTCGACGATCTTTCCGTCGAGGTCGACCTTGACCAGACTCGACGCGGTGATCTCGCTGAAGAGCATCCCGTACGGGTTGATCAGGAAATGGTGGTCGGGCCCGGGGACGCGCGCCGAGATATGGGTGAAGATCATGTCGTCCCAGCCGTAATGCGCGACCAGCCGGTACGCCGCGGCCAGGTCGATGCGTGCCCGACGCTCCTCGGTGGGAGCCCCCGCGCCGGCGGGGGTGAGATCGGTGACGGTCGCGCTCATCGTCGAATGCTCCCGGGAAAAGCGAAGGGCCGGCAATCTTCGATCACCGGCCCACAGTCCCCCGGGTTCCCGGAGGTCAGCGCGGGGTAGCCTTAGCGGCCGTAGCCACCATTGCCCACGACGTCGATCTCGTTCGCGTTGAACGTGCCGTCGGAGTTCTGGGCCCCGACGATGCGTACGCGCATCCCCGGTGACAAGTTGGTGCCGGTCGGGTTGATCACCGTGCCGTTGTGCAGCTCGACGTGCCGGCCGTTGCTCAGGTAGAGGTTGTACGGCGAGAACGAGGAGACCGTGCCGCTCAGCTGGTTGCCGCGGCCGTAGTTCCAGTTGCCGTTGCCGCCATTGTTGTACGTACCGTTGTTGTACGTACCGTTGTTGTAGCCGCCGTTGTTGTAGCCGCCGTTGTTGTAGCCGCCGTTGTTGTAGTTGCCGTTGTTGTTGTTGCCGTTGTTGTTGTTGCCGTTGTTGTTGCCGTTGCGGTTCCGTTGGTCGTCGCGGTCGCGATGGCGTTGCTGGCCGTTGTTCGACTGGCCGTTGTTATTGTTGTTGTTGTAGACGCACTGGCCGTTGACCCATTGGCCGTTCCGGCAGCTGTTGTTGTTGCCGTTGGTGTTCTGGTCGGGTGCCGCCATCGCCATCGACGGGATGGCGATCAGTGCCGCGACGGCGAGGGTTCGGATGAAAGAATGAGGCCTCAAGCTGCTCCTCCTTGGAGTCGCGGTGCGAGAAGCACCGTGTCTGAGGAACGTGAGGAGTTCGGTGAGAGTCCTGTGAGATTGCTGGGATCGTGCGATTTCGGGCTTAAGGCTGGAGCGGGATCCTCGCCAGCTCGCCGACGATGGCGCGGAAGTCGGCGAACGTGAGCGCCTGATCGGCATCGCACTTCGCCTCGGCCGGGTTCGGATGGACCTCGAGCAAGAGACCGTGTGCTCCGACCGCTTTCGCCGCGCGGCACAGCGGCGCGATCCACCGCCGCACGCCGACCCCGTGCGACGGGTCGACCAGCACCGGCAGGTGCGTGCGCTCGCGCAGTACCGGGATCGCCGAAAGGTCGAGCGTGTTGCGCGTCGCGGTCTCGAACGTGCGGATCCCGCGCTCGCACAGGATCACGTTGGGATTCCCTTCGCTCAGGATGTACTCGGCCGCCGCGAGCAGCTCGTCGATCGAGGCCGCCATCCCGCGCTTGAGCAGCACCGGACGCTCCGCCTTGCCGACGGCTTTGAGCAGGTCGTAGTTCTGCATGTTGCGCGCTCCGATCTGCAGCAAGTCGACCGACGCCGCCATGCGCTCGACTTGGTCGATGCTCATCACCTCGCTGACGATCGGCAAGCCGCTCGCGCGGCTCGCTTCGGCGAGCAGCGCGACACCTTCCCAGCCCAGACCCTGGAACGCGTAGGGCGAGGTGCGCGGTTTGAACGCCCCGCCGCGCAGCATCACGCCGCCGGCGGCTGCGACCGCTTCGGCGGTCGTCAGGATCTGATCGCGGGATTCGACGCTGCACGGACCGCCGATGATGACGAAGTTGCCGTCGCCGATCGCGACGTTTCCGACCATCACGCGCGAACGGACGTGATGCTCGCCCTGGCGCTGCGCCTTCGGGAACGCGACCTTGTCGGGCTTGGGCACGACGGCGGGCCGCTCGTCGACGGCGATCGTCGTTTCGCGCCGCACGCGCGGCGGCGCGCTCGACGCATCGTAGGTTCCGATCACGTGAAGCGCGACCGTCACCTCGCGCAGGGCGCGCAGCGCCTCGGCGAAGCGTTCGTCGCGCACGTCGCCGTCGACGTCGACGTAGAATGAAGATTGCCCGCTCACGCCGAGCCGCGTCTTCGAGTCCAGCTTGGAGATGTTGAGCCCTTGTTCGCCCAGGATCGACAGGCAGCGGCCCAGCGCGCCCGGCGCGTCGGCGACGGCGAACACCAGCGAGGTCTTGCGGACCGCGAAGTCCTCGGCCGGCTCGAACTCCGCCGCGAGCCCGAGCGCGTTCGGTGCGCGGAACAGCACGAAGCGCGTGAAGTTGTCGGGGTGATCGGCGATCGTGTCGGCGAGTTCGATCAAGCCGTAGCGTACTGCCGCACCCGCCGACGCGATCGCGCCCCGCGTCGGATCGCCCGCAGCCGCGACGTCGCGCGCGGCGACGCCGGTGTCGGGGACCGGAACGCGCCGCACGTCGGCGAGCGTGCCGAGGAACCGGCCGCACTCGGCCAGGACGACCGGATGGGAGTCGATCTCGCGGAGGCCTTCGAGCGTCGCACCCGGGACGCCGAGCAGCCGGTGCTCCATCCGCCAGGTGATCTCGGCCAAGAGGTCCAGCTCGTACTCGGCCAGGACGTCGTAGCCTTCGCGGATCGTCCCCGCGATCGCGTTGTCGATCGGGAGCAGGCCCAGGTCGGCGCGGCCGGAGAGCACTGCGTGCGCGACGGCGCGGTACGAGGAGCAGCCGAGCGGCACGAAGACCACGCCGCGGCGGGCGGCGTACGCGTCCAGGACCGCGTGCGAGTACGAGCCCTCGATCCCTTCGAAGGCGGCGGTCAAGGTGAGGGTCGGCGGCTGCGGTTCGCCGGTCGCGGTCTGCGGGCTGATCATGTGCTCTCCGGGGATGAACAAGAGCCCCTCGCTCGGCGAGGGGCTCCTGCAGTTCGGTCCGTTGGACTCGTTACGGCAAAGGCCTACCGCGCCGGTGCGCATTGCACGAGGCGTAAAAATACCGGTAGGACCAGCCGGCAACGGTCATGTCCGTCGGTTTTACCAGAGCCGCCGCCCCGCGTCAATCGCGGCGGGCTGTAAGGCGGCTTGCTGCGCCGCCGCAAACTGCGGTGATAGCCTAGGCGTTGTGAAGAACGTGCGATTCTCGAAAGTCATCCCGCTTGCGCTGGCGCTCCTCGCCGGCGCGCTCGGCGTCGCACCGGCCCAAGCGTCCCCTCGCCTGGAGAAAGCGGTCCTCGCGGGCGGCTGCTTCTGGGGCGTCGAGGCGGTCTTCGACGAGCTGCGCGGCGTCACGAACGTCGTCTCCGGATTCTCGGGCGGGAACGCCGCCACCGCCCATTACGAGATCGTCAGCACCGGGATGACCGGACATGCGGAGTCGGTCGAGATCACCTACAACCCGGCGCAGATCTCGTACGGGCAGCTCCTCCAGGTGTACTTCAGCGTCGCGCACGACCCGACCGAGCTCGACTACCAAGGGCCGGACCACGGCTCGCAGTACCGATCGGCGATCTTCTACGCGAACGACGACCAGAAGCGGGTCGCGGAGGCGACGATCCGGGAGCTGAGCGCGAAGCACGTCTACCCGGCGCCGATCGTCACCAAAGTCGTCCCGCTCGCCGCGTTCTATCCGGCCGAGGCGTACCACCAGCACTTCATCGCGAAGAACCCCGACTATCCGTACGTCGTCTACAACGACCTGCCGAAGCTCAAGGAGCTCCACAAGCGCTTCCCGGCGCTGCTCAAGACGCACGCCTGAGGTCTGCCGCCGCCGGACTGCCCAATTTGTGCCGAAGTCCCGCCGACTGAAACAACCTCCATGCTCTAACGGTACTACTAGAAAAATAGGAGGTCCGGCATGGAGTGGGGGAATCGGCGGGTTCGCCAGCTGCTGCGCAAGCTGCGCTGCCGCTGGACCGCGTCTTCAACGACCTGCGCGACGACCGCGCGTATCGCAGCCTGCTCCCGCTTGCCGTAACCGCGCGCTGACGTCTGAAACGCCGTCGTGCGCAATGGTGCACGATGTGGACAGATCGGTGGAGTTGCGCGGGTTGAACCGAACGCCGCGGGGTAACGGCGAGCGAGCCCTCAGACGCCTGGAGTGGAGGACGCCGCCGGGCGGGTACAAGCCGGGCATGAGCGCCTCGATCGATCCGCCGCCCGCGCCCGCGCACCAATGCATCAACGCCGCCTGCGGCTGCAACAATCTCGTCAGCGCGGGACCGTGCAGCGAATGGTGCGCGGCGAACACCGTCGAGCTGGCCGATGTCGAGAGCGGCAAAGCCTCGCTCGACGTGGAGTGCAACTGCGGACACGACACGTGCGTGGCGAACCGTGCGGCGCGCGGCACACCCGAGCGCGGGATGAGCTAGACGCCGTTCTTCGCTATGGGCAGGCCGTCATCGTGAAATCGCCGATGACGCCTTGACTCTTTCCGGTCGCGTCGACCAGCCACACGTTCCATTTGTGTGGAGACGAGCCGGCGCACAGCGCTGCCGGCGCGGTCGCGGTCGCGATCCCGCCGGAAAATGCGCTAAGCGGCGTCGTCACCGCACCGGCGGTGCTGAACGTCAGGTTCGCGGTGAACAGCAACGTCAAGCTCGCCGGCGTCGGACGTTCTTGGATGACGGTGATGATCGAGCTGGGCGGCCCGAAGCACGGTCTGGCGATCGCTGCGAGCGCGCCGGCGTTCACGTAACATGCGACTGCCGCGCCTGATGGTCCGGTCGCGGCGGGCGGCGCGGCCGTCGGCCCGGCCGGCGGTGCGATGCTCATCGTGCGCACGGGCGCCGGTATGCGCGGGCCAGGCGGGCCGCTGACGCTCACGTCGTCGACCACCGGGCCGCAGTTCGTCGAGGGATCCAGACTGCGCAACCAGATCCGCGTTTGCGTACCGGCGGCGCGGAATGAAAACGAGCGCCGTAACCACCGTTTTTTCGACACGCTGATGGTGTTCACGTCGACCGAAAAACTGCGTGAGCCCGAGCCCGCCGACACCTGCATGCGCTTGATGTCCGGAGCGCAGTCGCCGTTCCCCGAGAGCATGAACGCGAGCACGTAGGTGGCGCCCGGGCGCGTAGCGATGATCTGCATGATCCCGCCTGGTCCAGGCGTGCCGTCGAGATCGACGCTCCGGCCGCCGTCCGCACCACGCCAGTACGTTCCGATGTAGTCGACGGAGACGCCGGTGACCGTCCAGCCGGGGATCGTGCGATCGCCTCCGCGCAGGGTGGTGAACGATCCCGGATTGGGACCGGACTCGAAATTGCCGTTGACGATCAGTTGCGCTGCCTGCGCGCCCGGCGTCGTCCCTGCGAGGATCAGTGCCGTGGCGACCAGCGCCGTCAGGGTGCGGGGAAATCGAGAAGAAGCAGTCACGGTGACGTCCTCCTGAACAGGACGAAACCGTTCGTTTTTATCGAGCGACCGCCCTCCCTCTAGGTCGACGCGGTGATCAACTGAGCGCAGATCTCGCGCGCTTCTTCGACCGACACTGCGGCGGTGCGCACGAACAATTTGCGCCAGTAGGCTTTCCCCGAGAGTTTCGCAATGAGATCCGACGCGCGGCGCGCGTCGACGATGCGGCCCATCAAGCGCACGCGCACCGTCGGCATCACGCCGCCGGTTCCCAGCGGCAAGCGGTGCAGGAGCTGCTCTTGCGAGTCGCTCCACACCGCGTCGCCGAACCGTTCCACCAGCGCGCGCTCGCAGAGCTCGAACGTGCTCAGATCGCGTTCGGCGTTGAACTCCGCGGCCAAGCCGTAGACGGTACGGCGTTCGCGCAGCGCGCGAACCTCCTCGCCGTCCATCGGGCGGATATCGTCGATGACGCGGAAGTCGTCCCAGGCCAGGAACTCGGCGACGTCGTCGAGCGCGCGCGGATCCGGCCACAGCCTCTCGAGCACCTGGTGCAGCACGCGCTCGAAGGCGCGCGTGGTGTGGTGGAAATAGACCGTCGCGAACATCATGTAGCGCGCCAGCACGAACGACTCCAGCGCGACGACGCCGCGACCCTCGACGCCGAGCTGCGGGCGGCCGTCGATCTCCAGGATGCGCAGCGACTCGATCAGCTGCTCGGCGTCGTACATTCCGCCGGCGACGCCGGTGAAGTACGTGTCGCGCAGCAGGTAGTCCAT
>CALEOJ010000325.1 GCA_937910425.1 uncultured candidate division WPS-2 bacterium | reverse complement strand
CCGTCCCCGCCGCGGCGGCTCCGCGCTTCACGCTCGCCGCCGGTCCCGCCGCGACGGTGAAGATCGGCTTCATCGATTCATACAGCGGCGTGTTCTCCGACATCGCTGCGATCCACAAGGTCGGTGCGGAGCTTGCGGTCGCCGACATGAACGCGAAGGGGCGCGTCAAGTTCGAGTTCGCCTTCGCCGACGACAACTCGAAACCGGCGGTCGCGACGACCGAAGCGCGCCGGCTCGTCGGCCAGGAGAACGTCGACGTCCTGTTCGGGCTGACCTCGTCGGCCAACGGCCTCGCGCTGGCGGCGCTCGCGAACGATCTCGGCACGTTCATGCTCGAGCTCGGGCCGCAAGATTCCTCGATCACCGGCGCCAAGGCCGGAAAGCTGACGTACCGCTTCTCGCCCAACAACCACATGATGCTGCGGACGCTCTCCACGCGCGTGCTCGCGCTCGGCAAGAAGTGGTACTTCATCCAAGCCGACTACGCGTTCGGCAAGGACGCGTACAACGAGCTCTCCGCGATCCTCCAGCATGCCGGAGGCACGGAGGTCGCGCACGACATCGTGGCGCTCGGCACGAGCGACTTCTCCTCGAACCTCACCAAGGCGCGCAACAGCGGCGCCGACGTGCTGATGCTCACCAACAGCGGGCTCGACGCCGCGAACGCCGCAAAGCAGTTCGTCGACTTCGGGCTGGGCAAGCGGATGAAGCTGGCCGGGATCAACCTCGAAGACTTCTACTACAAGGTTGTGCCGCTCGACGCGATCGCCGGAACGACCTTTCCGGTCGCCTGGACGCCGACGTGCTCCGACGGCGCACGCCGCCTCACCGCCCGCCTCAAGAAGAACGTCAACGTGCCGATCTCGTGGCGGCACTACTTCGGGTACATGGGCGCAACGGCGCTGATGCAGCGCATCAGCAGCGCCGGTACCACCGACGCAGCCAAACTCGCCGCGGCCTTCGAGAACTACTCGTTCGACGCAGCGAAGCCGAGCAAGTCGACGTTTCTCCCCTGGGACCACCAGCTTGCGCAGGACGTCTTCGCCGGATCGGTCGTCTCGCAGAAGACGTTCGATAAGACGCAGTTCATGTTCGACCTGGTCGGCGAGGTCTCGGCGGCCGACGCCGACGGCACGGCGAGCTCGCCGTGGTCGCTCGCCGCGAAGGCCGCGATCGCAAGTCAGACGATCACTCCGCGCCCCGGTTACACGCCAAAGACGTTCTGAGCCGCGGGAGCGAACGGGCCGGGATGGCTCTCGACCCTTCGCTCCTGCTCTTCGTCCCGGCCGACCGTCCCGAAAGGTTCGGGAAAGCGCTCGCCTCCGGCGCGAGCGGTGCGATCCTCGACCTCGAGGACGCCGTCGCGCCGGACCGCAAGGCGTACGCACGCGAACAGGTGCGCGCGTTCGCCAACGCGCACGGCGACCTGTCGAACGTCGTGGTGCGCATCAACCCGCCGCAGACGCAGGACGGGCATGCCGACCTGACGATGCTCGCGTCGACCCGCCGCGTCGGAGCGGTCGTCGTGCCGAAGGTCGGCGAGGTGGGCGACTGCGCGCGCGTAGCCGAGCTCATTGGAGACGTGCCGCTGATCGTGATCGTCGAGACGGCGCGCGGACTCGTACACTGCGAGACGATCGCCGCCGCGCCGAACGTCCTCGCGCTCGCGTTCGGTCCGTACGATCTCGCGGCCGAGCTCGGCGGCACGTCGGATCCCGACGTCATGGACGTTCACCGCGCCCGGATGCTCGTCGCGGCACGCGCCGCGCAGCGCTGGGCGATCGACGGCCCCTCGCGTGAGTACGGCGACGCGACGATCCCCGCCCGCGACGCGGAGCGCGCGCGCCGCATGGGCTACGACGGCAAGCTGCTGATCCACCCCGCGCAGCTCGCGCCGGTGCGCGCCGCGTTCACGCCGTCACCCGACGAGATCGCGTACGCGCGGCGTGTCGTCGAGGCCGCGGCACGTTCGAACCCGGCCGTCCTCGACGGCACAATGATCGATCCCCCGATCGAAGCCTCCGCCCACCGAGTCCTCCGCCGCGCGGGAGAATAAAATACTTCAGGGCCCGGATCACTCCGAGCCCCGCATGCCTCGCGCCGCTGCAGCGGCGTTGTGCGAGGACCATCATCGTATACGAAGAATGCGCGGGCGTCAAGACACTGCAATCGCTGCTGCGACGGCGCGACGGATCGCAATGAGGTCGCCTCGATCAGCGACAGGAACGATCCGATACCCGCGGTCGAAAATACGATCCAGCCGGGCGAGTGCAACGTGTGCGACAAGGTCGCCTTTCGCCCAGCATGCGGACACCGTTCGGTAACGTCCGGCCGGAATCGGATGATGCCACGGCATCACTTCTTTCGGCGCCGTTTCGCTGAGCGGCACAACGACCACCGTGGCGTGATCGAGAGAGCGGACCTTGCGAAAGGGCGAGATCACCACAACATGGCGGCGCTTCAGTATTTCCGGCCGAACGTATCCCGCAAAGTCGCAGATCACGATCGAGCCAGGTCGAGGCACGAACGATAGTGCCATGCCTTGGTCGTATCATCGCCGACGTCTCTTCGTGTTTCCGCCTTATTGCGGTCCTTGGGTGACCTCGGCAACGGTGCGCCCTTCGCCGAACGCGCCTTGCGATCGTGCTTGCGCGATGCGCTCGTCATCGTAGCCGAGATCGCGCAACACCGTGTCCGTGTGCTCGCCGAGGTGCGGGGCGCGCCGGTGCTGCGCTGGCGGTTCGCCGACGCGGACCGGGCTTGCGATCCAGGATGCCGTGCCGAACGCCGGATGCACGATCTCGGTCACGAGGCCGCGGGCGACGGTCTGCGGGTCGGCGAGCGCGGCACGCACGTCGTTGATCGGCCCGCACGGAACGCCGGCCGCGGTGAGCGCCGCGATCCAGTCCGCGGTCGCGCGCGTGGCCAGCGCGTTCTGCAGCGTGGCGACGACGTCCACGCGGTTCGCGCGGCGCGCGGCGAAGCCCGCGAAGCGCGGGTCGTCGCGTACGTGCGCGATGCCGAGCACGTCGACCAGCCGCTGCCAGAACTTCTCCTTCGCGCACACGATCACGATCCAGCCGTCGGCGGTGCGAAAATTCTGGAACGGAACGATCGAGGGGTGGGCGGAATACGCGAGCCGCTCGGGTTCGTACGAGCTCCCGGGCGCCATCGTCCACGCCGCGACGTAGGTCAGCATGTTCATCGCGGTGTCGAACAGCGAGGTGTCGCAGTCGCAGCCGACACCGTCGCGGCGAGCGGCATGGACGCCCGCGAGCAGCGCCAGCGCGGCGACCAGCCCCCCGCTGTAGTCGACGAGCGAGAGCCCGGATTTCGTCGGCGGCGCGTCCGGATCTCCGGTCAGCGCCTGCCAGCCGGCCATCCCTTGCAGGATGTAATCGTAGGCGGGCTCGGCGCGGCGTGGTCCGGTCATGCCGAACCCGGAGAGCGAAACGCAGACGATGCGCGGGTTGACGTGCGCGAGGTCGGGGTAGCGCAAGCCGAGCTTCTCGGGTACGTCGCCGCGCAGGTTCGAATACACGGCGTCGCTCGCGCGGACGAGATCGTGGAACACCGCACGCCCGGCATCGTTCGCAAGATCGAGCGCGACGCTGCGCTTGTCGTGATTGAACGTCTCGAAGAACAGCGAGTCGTCGCCCTGCTGGAACGGCGGCACGGCGCGCCCGACGTCGCCGCCGGTACGCACGTCCTCCACTTTGATCACGTCCGCGCCGAGCTCGGCCAGGTGCACGGTCCCGAACGGCCCCGCGCCGTACTGCTCGACGGCGACGACGCGCACGTCGGCAAGCGGTCGCGGCTGCGTTGCGTGGCTCATCTAGATGTAGTTCTTCAGCTGCGGCCACAGCTCCGACAGCGGCCGCCGAGGTCCGCGGCAGACCATCACCGGCAGATTTCGCTCGTATGAGATCGCGTACGGGGTGCCGGCCGTCGCAGCGCGCACGGCGCTCGCATACAGGTGCTCGCCTGCGCCGCAATCGCCGCCGACATCGATCAGGAGCTGGCCGGTGCGGCCGCGTGGGCCCCAGAGCCAGTACTGGTTGTGACCGCTCACCACCGGCGGGAGGCCGCGGCCAAAGAACTCGAGCGCCGCGGCCTCGCC
>CALEOJ010000324.1 GCA_937910425.1 uncultured candidate division WPS-2 bacterium | reverse complement strand
GGGTGGGCGCGCTCGGTCGGCGGCGTGGGACCGTACCTGACGCTCTTCGCGCGCGCCGCCATCGCCCGCGAAGCTGCCGATGCCGCGGCCGCGGCCCGCGAGATCGCCGAGCTACCCAGCGCGCGCGGCTGCACCTACGTGCTGCCGGCCGAGGACTTCGCGCTCGGGCTGACCGTCGGCGGAGGGAACAACGGCGACCTGCGGACGGCGGAGAAGCTCGGCGCCGCGCCCGGCGAGATCGACGCCCTCTGCGCAGGCGTCGTCGCCGCGCTCGACGGAGACGCGCTCGATCCGGATGAGCTCCGCGCGGCACTCGGCGATCGCGTTCGCGACTTCGGCGTCGAAGGCCGCAAGCGGGGGATGGCGACGACGTTGCCGATCGCCCTCGGGATGCTGCAGACGGCCGGCGAGATTCGGCGCGTCCCGACGAACGGCCGGCTCGATCAGCAGCGCTATCGCTACGCGCCATGGCGGCCCAACCCGCTTGCGAACGCACCGTCGCGAACCGCAGCGTTCGAAGCGCTCGCGCGCCGTTTCTTCGCCTGGATCGGACCGGCGACGTTTGCCGAATTCCGCGCCTTCTCCGGGCTCGGCGTCAACGCAGCGAAGGACGCGCTCGCGCCGCTGGATCTGGTGCCCGTTGCACCGGGCGATGATTTGCTGTTGCTTCCGGAGGAGCGCGATGCATGGGCAGCGTTCGAGCCTCCGCGCGATCCGCACTACGCGCTGGTCAGCTCGCTCGACGCCCTCTTCGCGCTGCGGCGCGATCCCCGTGACCTGGAGAGCCACGCGATCGTCGACCGCGGCCGGCTCATCGGTCTGTGGGAGTACGACGTCGCCACCGAATCGATCGCGTGGAACACGTCCGTCGACGCGGACGCGGGGCTGCGCGACGCGGTCGCTCGCACGGAAGCGTACGTGCGCGATCAACTCGGCGATGCGCGCTCGTTCAGCCTCGACAGCCCGCAGAGCCGAACGCCGCGCGTCGCTGCGCTGCGCGCGGCGCAGCCGAAGCCGTAAGCCGAGCCTCGAAGCGACGATGCTGCTGCTCGGAATCGAGACGTCGTGCGACGACACCGCGACCGCCGTCGTCGACGACGGGGTGCGCGTACTTTCGAACGTGTCGACGAACCAGGACGAGTTCCACGCGAAGTACGGCGGGATCGTCCCCGAGATCGCTTCACGCCGCCACGCTGCGCTGCTCTCCGCGGCGGTCGACGACGCGCTGACGCGCGCCGATGTTACGCTCGACCGGCTCGATGGGATCGCGGTGACGGCGGGTCCCGGACTGATCGGGAGCCTCGTCGTCGGCGTCGCCGCAGCCAAAGCGCTCGCGTTCGCGACCGATCTGCCGCTGTACGCGGTCAACCACTTGCACGGGCATCTCTTCGCAGTGTTCCTCGAGCGCGCGCAGCCGCCGGAGTATCCGTTCCTCGCGCTGCTGGTCTCGGGCGGACACTCGCAGCTCGTCGAGGTCGCGTCGCCGACCTCGCTGCGCGTCATCGGAAAGACGCGCGACGATGCGGCCGGTGAAGCGTTCGACAAAACCGCGCGGCTGCTCGGACTTCCGTTTCCCGGTGGCCCCGCGCTCGAGGCGCTCGCGCGCGACGGCGATTCGAAAGCCTTCGCGTTCCCACGCCACCGGCCGGATCCCGGGACGCTCGACATGAGCTTCTCCGGCATCAAGACGTCGGTGCGCTACTTCTTGGAGTCAGACGCCGGGAAGCGCGCGCGCCGCGAGGACGTCGCCGCATCATTCCAAGCGGCGGTCGTCGACGTGCTGATCGACCGCGTCGCACGCGCGCTCGACCTCGCCGACTACCCCGCGCTCGTGCTGACCGGCGGCGTCGCAGCGAACAGTGCGCTGCAATCGGCATTCACCGCACTGGGCAAGCGGCACGGCATCGCGACGTTCATCCCTGAGCGCCGGTTCTGCACCGACAACGCCGCGATGATCGCCGCCGCCGCCGAACGCCGCGCCGACGTCAGCCGCGTCGACCCCAAAACCCTCGTCGCCGACCCAAACCTGCGCTTCACCTAGTCCGCGAGCAGCGCCCAGCGTTCGTGATCGCGCCAGGCTCCGTCGAGGAAGAGATAGCGCGGTGAGTAGCCTTCCTTGGTGAAGCCCGCCCGTTGGACGAGGGCGATCGAGCGCGTGTTGCCGGGCTGGATGTTTGCCTCGACGCGGTGCAGGCCGAACTCGTCGAACGCGACGCGCACCGCGATCTGCAGCGCCTCGGTCATCAGGCCGCGGCCGCCGGTGTGCGCGTAGCCCCAATAGCCGACGTAGGCGCTGCGGAGCAGGCGCATCACGATCTCGTTCACGTTGACGACGCCGACCACGGCGCCGGTCCGGGCCTCCCGTCCGATCAGCGAGACGTGCGGACCGGTGAGACCGCGCTCGAACCACGCGTCGAATCCCATCTGATCGGTGAACCCTTTCTCCCACGGGGCGTGGTAGGCGACGTTCTCGCGGTTCAGCGCGATCAGCTCGGCGGCGTCGGCGCGCCGCACGCGGCGCACGACGACCCTTGGTGAGGCCGGCGGTGTGCCCGGCTCAGACAATGCTGCCGTGTTTGCGGAGATAGTCGATCGCGTGCGAGAGGTTCGCAAAGCTCGCGTCTTCCTCGAACAGGACGTCGTTCAAGAAGAACGCCGGCGTGCCCGGGATGCCGCTCTCCTCGCCGCTCTCCTTCTGCTCCGCAACGATCCCCGCATACGTCCCGTCGCGCAGCGCGATCTCCAGCGCCTCGGGATCGAGACCGAGATCGCGCGCGTATCCGAGCAGGTGGCGGACGTCGAGCGCGCGCTGATGCTCGTACAGCGCGTCGTGCATCTCCCAGAACCGTCCCGCTTCGGCCGCGAACTCCGCCGCCTCCGACGCAGCCTCCGTGTGCGGGTGCATCTCCAGCGGGAAGCTGCGGAACACCACCCGCAGGCGGTCGCCGTAGTGTTTCTCGAGCGCCTTCACCACGGGATAGGCGATCCCGCAGAACGGGCATTCGAAGTCCCCGTATTCGACCAAGGTCACCGGCGCGTCGTACGGGCCGCGAACGTGATCGTCGGGTCCGACCGGGACCGCGAGCCGGGTCAAGCCGTCGTCTTCCATACGCGCCTTATCGTTCAAAAATCCAGCGCCGAATCGCTGCCGGGACCGCCCCGAACTCGGCCGGGCGAACCCGCTCGCGCAGGGCTTCCTCGGTCGTCGCGTCGCCGACCGGCACCGGCACGCGGACCAAGACCTCGCCGCGATCGGTCGCGTCGGTCACGTAGTGCACGGTCGCGCCGGTCCAGGCGCTGCCGGCGCGCAGCGCGTCGCGCAGCGCGTGCGCGCCGCGCAGCGCCGGGATCGAGGTACCGTCCGGCACGATCACCTCGTCGGCCGCCGGGTCGAGCGGCAAGAACGACGGGTGGACGTTGATCGTCTCGGGGAAGCGGCGGAGAAACGCGCTCGGGAGCAGGTGCATCCAGCCGAGCAACAACACCAGCTCCGGCTCCGTGTCGGCGAGCCGCTCGATGAGCCGCGTGTCGTAGTTCGGCCGCGACTCGTGCCCGCGGTCCCACCCGACGCAGATCGCATCGACGCCGTGGTCGCGCGCAACTGCGAGCGCGCCCGCTCCGGGCTGGTTCGCGATCACCGCCGCGACATCGAGCGGCAGCGACCCCGCGCGCACGCGCTCGAGCACGTTGCGCGCGTTCGTCCCCGCCCCGGAGGCCAGGATCGTCGCACGGAAGCGGCGGCCGTCGTCGTAGCCGAACTCGTCGACGACCACCGCGCCGGTGCGCTCCATGTAGCTCGCGATCAATCGTTCGCCGCCGGCCGCCGGGATCAGCGCCGTCGTGTGACCCGCTGCGCGCAGCGAGCAGAGTGCCGCAGCGAGGAGCGGCGCGCCGATCCCCGCTTTGCGATGCGCCGGCGCCACGCCGTACGGACCGAAGATGCCGACGTCGGCGCGGTCGCGCCAGCGCCGCAGCCAGGGGAATCGCAGCCCGCGCGCGCCGAACGCGGCGAACCCTGCGATCGCGCCGTCGCGCTGGGCGACCCA
>CALEOJ010000323.1 GCA_937910425.1 uncultured candidate division WPS-2 bacterium | reverse complement strand
ACCAGCCCTCGTGCGCCAGCACGGCGATCAGCACCGTAACGAGCAGACCGACCCGATCGCTCGCCGGCGTCGGCCGAACGCTGCGCTCGAAGTGCGCGGCGGGTGCCCGCAGCCAGCCGAGGGCGAGCGTCACGGCGAACGCCCCAGCCAGAAAGGCGATGTCGTCGGGACGCAAAGCGCGCAGCGCCCCGGGCAACCAAAGCGCGGTCGAAACCGTCGCGGCCAGCAGCGAGGCCGCACGAACGATCAAGTACACGCGGCGAGCGATCACTCGAGCGGCGGCAGTCCCAGGAACGACCGGAAGACGTCGACCAGCCGGCGCTGCACGCGGCGGCGATCGCCCAGACGGCGTTCGATGAAGATGCTGATCTGCGAGCGCCGCCGGTCGCTGCGGCGCCGCTCTTCGCGCTCCTTCGAGCGCCGGTCGGAGTCGTCCAAGGTGCGCGGTCGTTCGCTACGCTCGAGCAGCCGACATTCCGCGCGCGACGCGCAGCGTGGCGGCGGCCCGGCGCAACTTCGCACACCGCCCGCCGACCAGCCGGTCGATGTGTCGGTCGACCGACTCCGCCGTCGCCGTGCGGAACGCTTCGCGCTCCGAAGCGCTCAGCTCCGTGATCTCCATTCGCGTGCGCAGCCAGGCCAGCGCCTCACGCTCCATCTCGCGGGCCCGCGTGCGATGCCACGCGATCGCCTCGCGTAGCGCCTCCTCCACGGCCGGCCGATGTGCGCCGAGCGCCTCCATCGCCGCCGGGTTGGCGAACACGATCTGCGGCGTGTAGGTGTGCCCGCTCAGCGTCAGATACCGCTGCACGCGCGGGAGGTCGAGCGCTCCGGCGTGGCGTGCGGACTCGACCAGGGTTCCGAAGGAACTGCAGCCGGAGCTTTAGCTCGCCCTCGCAAACCGCGGAAGGCGGGGTCTGGTGCGCCCGGGCGGACTTGAACCGCCAACCTCGGCCTTAGGAGTGCCTCGCTCTATCCAGTTGAGCTACGGGCGCGCACATCGGACGTTCCCGCCCCAAAAGGACGGCTCATGCCGTCACGGTCCATACCCGTATCTTCGGCATCCGACTAACGAGAGCGCCCAACGGGCCGGGGCGGGACCCCCGCATAGCGAATGGGCGGCTGATGCAGACGCAGACGGGCTCAGCCGCCACGATCAAGCACATCCCGCCGATGAGCACCGCCCCCGCCGGCTTCTCGATCGAGACCGACCTGCCGCAGGGCTTCGCCGCGTTCTATCGGCCGCTCCACCAGACGTTCACCGCGCGCCAGCAACACCTGGTCGCGACGCGCCACCAGGTGCTCGCGGCCTCGCAGCAGGGCCGCAAACCGCAATACCTGCCGGCCTCCGAGGCGCAGGGAAACTGGTGGATCGAGATTCCCGACTGGGTTCGCGATCAGCGCAACCAGATGACGGGCCCGGCCGACGATCACGAGCTGTGCGTCAAGCTGCTCAACTCGGGCTCGCCGGCCGTCATGGTCGACCTCGAAGATTCAATGGCGAACGAGTTCCCGCTGACGCTGCGCGGGATCGAGAACACGATCGCCATGTATTACGGCGAGCTCACCTACGTCGACCAGAAGCGCGGCGGCAACGTCGTCGGCATCAAGCCGTCGAACACCGTGCTGTGGACCCGCGTGCGCGGGCTGCACCTCTCGCAGGCGGGGATCTACGACGAGCCCACCTCGGCCGCGCTCTTCGACCTCGCGCTGCTCGTCTACAAGCTCGACTTCGCCCGGTTGAAGCATCCGCTGGCGATCTACATCTCGAAGTCGGAGTCGGCCGCAGAGGGGCTGTGGTGGCGCGACGTGTTCCAAGCCGTCGCCGAAGCCAAAGGCCTCGACAAGCATGCGATCAAGACGATGGCGCTCGTTGAGGCGTTCCCGTTCGCGTACGAGATCGAAGAGTTCGCGTACAACCTGCGCGACCATCTGCTCGGACTGAACCTCGGCCGCTGGGACTACATGGCCTCGCTGATCGACTACAACCTCGAAGACCCGAACTGGGTGCTCCCCGACCGCAACACCATCCCGCACGACATCGCGTTCTTCCAGAACCTGCGCGAGCGGATACCCGAGGTCTCGCACCGTCATGGGTTGCTCGCCATCGGCGGGATGACGGCGCTGTTCCCGGATCGCAGCAACCCCGAGCTGAACGCGCGCGCGATGGCGGTGCTCGAAGCGGACAAACGCAACGAGTCGAATGCCCTTTTCGACGGTGCGTGGACCGGCCACCCCGACCAGAACGCGATCGCAGTGGCGCAGTTCCCCGCGCCCAATCAAGGCTTCAAACGCAAGCCCGGCGCGAACGCGACGCCCAACCTGCTGCCCTCGATCGAGGGCGTCGGTCAGAAGACCGAGACCGGGACGCGCGCCGCGGTGCGCACCGTGATCCGCTATCGTCACGGCTACTTGAGCGGACTCGGCGCCTCGCTGCTCGACGGCTTCATGGAAGATCTCGCGACCGACCGCATCTACCGCCTGATGATCGCGCAGCGGATTCGGCACGGCATGCACGGCGCCGCCGACGTCACGCGCTTCTTCGACGAGGAGCTCGCGAAGCTGCTCGCCGAGCCCGCGGCCCAGGACCCCGCCGAAGCGGAGAAGTTCCGCGAGGCCCGTCGTCAAAGTGAGGCGATGATCACCGGGGGCTATCACGACCCGATCTAGCGCGTCCCTGCCGAGGGTGTCACGAACCTGATCGAGACGGCCGACGTCGACCTGCGCGCGCTGCTGGAGCAGGCGCCGGCGATCCTGTACGTCGCGCGTCCCGACGGCTCGGTCGCGTTCGCGAACGGCGCGTGGGAACGGTTCAGTGGCGTCCCGGCCGCGGTCGTGCTCGAACGTGGTTGGGCCGAGGTGCTCCATCCGAGCGACGCCGGCTGGGTGGCCGACGCCTGGCGGCGGGCGCTGACCACCGTGACGCCGTTTCGCGAAGAATTCCGCGTCCGGGACCGCGAGGGCGAGTACCGCTGGGTCATCTCGCACGCGGTGCCCTCGCTCGGCGCACACGGCGACGTAACGTGCTGGTACGGCACCGTCGTGCCGGTCGACGAACGCCGGAACGCCGAGCAGGCGCTGGCGATGCTCGCCGACGCCATCCCGCAGCTCGTGTGGGCCAGTGACGCAGACGGCAATGCGGTGCACGTCAACCGGCGCTGGCTCGAATATACCGGCGCGTCGTTCGAAGAGTCGCTCGGCACCGGCTGGGGGCAGGCGCTGCACCCGGACGATGCTGCCGAAGCGGTCGGGCGCTGGACCGCGGCGGCCGAGACCGGCGCCCTCGGACCCGAACGGCCGTACCGGCTGCGGCGGCACGACGGCGTGTACCGCTGGTTCGTCGTACGCGCCGTCGCCGTGCGCGACGAGAACGGCGCGATCGTCCGTTGGTACGGGACGAGCACCGACGTCGACGACGAGTATCGCGCCGTCCAGCGGCGCGCCATGCTCGACCGGCTCGGTCTCGCCTTCTCGGAATCGCTCGAGTACGAGCGCACCGCGCGCACCGTCGTGTCGGCGATGTGCGAGGACTTCGCCGACTTCGCGTTCGTCGACGCCTTCGATGCCGAGGGCCGGCTGGAGCGCCTCGCGGTCGACGCGGGACGGTTGGCGTCCGACGGCGAGCGGTTCCGGACGTTCGCTCCGCCGCCGGAGGCGCGCCGGCATCCGATCAACGTCGTGCTGAGCACCGGCAAGCCGATGATCGTCGCGACCTGCGACGAGGAATGGCTGCGCTCGACGACCTGGAGCGAGCAGCACTTCGCGTTCGTGAGCTCGCTGCCGCTCGCGTCGATCGCCTACGTTCCGATGATCGCTGCCGGCGAGCGTGTCGGCGTGCTGACGTTCGGCGCAGCGATCGGGACCGGGCGCAGCTTTTCGCAAGCCGATCTCGTCGACGCGCAGGAAGTCGCGCGGCGCGCGGCCGTCGCACTCGCCAACGCGCGGCTGTACCGCGACTTGGCGGCCAGCGAGGCACGCTATCGCGGGATCATCGACACCGCACAGGAAGGCGTCTGGATCGTCGATCACGACCACCGCACGCGCTACGTCAACGCGCGCCTGACGGAGATCCTCGGATACGAACCGGACGAGATGTACGACCGGCGCATCTTCGAGTTCATCGAGCCCGCCGAGCGCGAAGAGGTCCGGCGCGCGCTCGCACGGCACCAGGCGGAAACCGGCTACCGCGGCGAGTTGCGCCTGCTCCACAAGGACGGCCGTGCCGTGTGGGCGATGGTCGCATCGAATCCGCTGTTCGACGCGAGCGGCGAGTTCGCCGGATCGCTGGGGATGTTCACGGACGTCACGGAGCGGAAGGCGATCGAGAAACAGCATCGCCTGCTCGCCGATGCCGGCGAGATCTTGGCGGCGTCGCTCGACGTCGAGCGCACGCTGCCGGCGCTCGCCGAGCTCGCCGCCGGTTGCTGCTCCGACGTCTGCTTGATCCACCTGCGCGATCGCAACGGGAAGCCGCGTTTGGTCGCGGCGTGGCACGCCGACGCAGCGCGCCACGCAACGGTCGCCGACGACGCGAGCGCCCTGCGGCGCGACGTCGACGTCGCGATCGCCACGGGTGAGCCCGCGTTCCAGCCGCGACTCGAGGGCGAGCGCTGGACCAAGCTCGACGCGCGGTCGCTGATCATCGCTCCGCTTGTCGCGCGCGGCGTCGTGCTGGGCGCGATCACGCTGCTCGCGGCCGGAAACTCGCGTCCGTTCGGTGCCGACGAAGTGCGGTTGGCCGAGCTCCTGGCGAAGCGCGCCGCCGTCACCGTCGACACCGCGCGGCTCTACGGCAAGGAGCGCCGGCTCGCGCGAATGCGCGAGATCGTCGCGCGCGCGAGCGAGGTACTGACCAGCTCGCTCGACCTCGGCGTGCTGATCGGCCGGTTGGCGGATGTGCTGATCGCCGAGCTGGCGGACGAGGTAACGATCGCGCTCGACCCCGACCGCACGGTGGTGCGCCGGCGCGCGAAACTCGATGCCGGTGCCCCCAGCGTGCGCGTCTTGCTGCGCCACCGCGACGTCGAACTCGGCAGCCTGACGCTGCGCGCGCGCGCGGCGTTTTCGCCGGATGACGCCGTCCTGCTCGGAGAGCTCGCCGCACGCGCCTCGGTCGCGATCGAGAATGCCCAGCTCTACGAGCGGGAGCACCGCGTCGCCGTGACGCTGCAGCGCGCGATGCTGCCCGCGATCCTTCCCGCCGTCGACGGGCTGACGTTCGACGCGGTGTATTTCCCCGGTGCGACCGAGGCGGAGATCGGCGGCGATTGGTACGATGCGATCGCGCTCCCCGACGGGCGTGTCGTCGTTTCGATCGGCGACGTTACCGGTCGCGGGCTCACCGCCGCGGTCATCATGGGCCGGATGCGCCAAGCGATCGAGACGCTCGCGACCTACGAGTCGGATCCGGGCCGTCTGCTCGACGCCGCCGACAAGGTGCTGCGCCGAGCCCACCCCGACGCGATCGTGACCGCGCTGGTCGGCGTGGTTGACCCGGCGGCGCACACGCTCGCGTACGCGACCGCGGGCCATCCGACGCCGATCGTTCGGGCGCCCGACGGCACGACGCGTCAACTGCCCGGACGCGGGCTCCCGCTCGGCTTGCGCGACGGCTATCGGCCGGCGGCGGCCGGCATCGTGCTGCCGCCCGGGTCGCTGGTCGTCTTCTTCACCGACGGCCTGGTCGAGTCGACGCGCGACATCGCCGAAGGCGAACGCCGAGTCTTTGCCGCACTGCGCGATCGCGCCGTCGCGGAGGGAAACGAGCCGGCCGCCTCGCTGGTCGCGCGCGTGCTCGACGACGGCATTCGCGATGACGTCGCCGTCCTCACGATGCGCGTCTCCGACGCGCCGGCCACCGCACCCGGCTGGACGCTGCGCTGGCGCTTCGACCCGCGCGAGGCCCGCTGCACCTACGAAGTCCGCGATGCGCTGGTCGAGACGATCGGCTCGTTCGGCCGCGACGTCGACGTCCATGCTGCGGAGGTCGTCTTCGGCGAGCTGGTCGGAAACGCGGTCCGGTACGCACGCGGCGCGATCGACGTCGAGGTGAACTGGGAGGACCCCGCGGCACCAGTTCTGAGCGTCGTCGACGACGGCCCCGGATACGCGACGCGCACGGTGCGCCCCTCGCCCGACGCCGAGTCCGGCCGAGGCCTGTTCCTGATCTCGCAGCTCACGCGTGAGTTCACGGTGACGAACCTCGGCGACCGCGGCGCGCACGCGCGCGCCGTCCTGATCGGGCGAACCTAGGTCAAGCGCTCAGCCGACGACAGTGCCGGTCAGCTCGCCGAACCCGACGCGTGCCGCGCCGCGCACCGCCCGCCCGCGGATGACGACGGTGTCGCCGTCCTCGAGGAATCCGCGCGTCTCGCCGCCGGGGAGCGCGATACGGTTCGCACCGCGCCGGGTGAGCTCGAGCAGCGAACCCTCCGTGCCTGGATCCGGCCCCGAGATCGTGCCGGTGCCGAACAAGTCCCCCGGTCGCAGGTATGCGCCGTTCGAGGTGACGTGCGCGAGCTGCTGCGCGAGCGTCCAGTACATGCCGCGCAGGTTCGTGCGCGCGATCGTGAGCGGCGGGTGTCCGTGCGCGCGCATGCGCTCGGTCTGCAGCAGCATCTGCAGCTCGACGTCGTACGCCCACGACTCGCGCGAGCGCAGGTACGGCAGCGGCTCCGGATCGCGCTGCGGCTCGGCGGCGCGGAATGGTTCGAGCGCGTCGAGCGTGACGATCCACGGCGAGATCGACGTCGCGAACGACTTGGCGAGGAACGGTCCGAGCGGCTGGTACTCCCACGCTTGGATGTCGCGCGCGCTCCAGTCGTTGAGCATCACGTAGCCGAAAACGTGGTCGCGCACGGCGTCCGCCGGAACCGGCTCGCCGTGGGCGCTGCCGGGCCCGGCGACCCACCCCATCTCGAGTTCGACGTCGAGCATCGCCGTCGGTCCGAACGACGGAGCCGCTGCGTCCGCGGCCTTGACCTGGCCGTGCGGCCTGCGCACCGGCGTCCCGCTGACGACGACCGTCCCCGAGCGCCCGTGATATCCGATCGGAACGTGACGGTAGTTCGGCGGCAGCGGCTCGGCGTTCGGGCGAAGGATCCGGCCCACGTTGGTCGCGTGCTCGAGCGAGGAATAGAAGTCGACGTAATCGCCGACCGCGATCGGCAAGTGCATCGTCACCGCATCGCGCGGCAGCATCGCCTTGGCGACCGCGCCGCGTTCATCGTCGTCCGCCGCCGCGCTCAGCAGATGGCGCAACCGTGCGCGCACCGCGCGCCACACCGCCGGACCTTCGGCGAGGAAATCGTTGAGCGTCGCCGCTCCGAGCAGCGAGTCCGCGTCGAGTCGGCCGCTGTGGACGAGCGCGTCGAGATCGACGACCTTGTCCTCGAACGCGACGGCGGGACGTTTGGGTGCGTGACGTTCGTCCGAGATGATGCCGAACGGAAGGTTGTCGATCCCGTAGTCGCTGGGATCGATCACGACAAGATGCCGAGCTCGCGCAGGTCGTTCACCGGCTCGTCGAAGCTGCAGCTGCCGAACGCGACGCAGCGCGCCCGCGCCGCGGCGATCTGCTCGGGCTCGAGACGCACGTCGCGCCACGCGGCGTGCACCGGGTCGATGACGAACGCGTGCGGATCGGTCTCGGCGAGCACCTCGGCGACGCGCGCCGCTTCGAGGGCGCCCGCGTGCAGCGCGGCGCCGGCGAAGAAAACGTTCAGGAAGCCGTGCGGCACCGCACCGCCGCCGGCCGCGTGCTCGCCGCGGACGGGATGGTGCAGACCCGCCGTCGCCTTCCACGGCACGTCGTGCGCGTGCGCCGCGACCAGGAACGCGGCCAGGT
>CALEOJ010000322.1 GCA_937910425.1 uncultured candidate division WPS-2 bacterium | reverse complement strand
CCATCTCTCCTCCGCCTTTGCCAAGCTGGGCCTGCGGTCGCGAGCGCAGCTCGCGGTTTACGTCGCGCGGTCGTGCGCCTGAGCCGTCTCTCAGAACCAAGGGTTTCCCCGGATACGCAGGAGCGCGAGACAGGGCTATCATCCCACTAGCATCATCACACCCGGCGCCGTCCAGCGGCGCCGTTCCCCAGATTTCCACGGGAGTTGGCGATGAGCCGATCCGCACGCGCCCTTGCTCTGAGAGCATCGCGAATAGCCCATAAGGAGAATCCGATGCCGGCTTCCCTGACGCGTCTTTTTCGTGCGTTCGCAGCACGCGCCGTGGCGGTCGTGACGGCTGGCGCTCTCCTTGCCGGCTGTAACGGAGGGGGCGCGTCGGCGCCGGCCTTCTCGACGGGAACAGCCTCGGCCGGCACGGTACAGCGGACGGGCAAGCTCGTCTTGCCGCCGGGCTCCCCGATCAACGCGACGACATTGACCATTTCGAACTCGCTCGGCAACGGGACGATCGCCGCCGACGGAACCTACCGAATGCCCGTCTTTCCCGGCGGGCCGCAATTCGCGAGCGTGACCGACTCCGGCGGAAATCTCGTGATGGTCGCGTTCCTGAGCGATGCCGAACCCGATGCGAGCGCGCATTCGACGGCCGAAACGTTCCTGTACTATGCGCTCGGCGCGTACTCGCTGGGCGGCTCCGATCAGATCGCCTTCGTCGCTTCGATCGGAACGTATCCGGGCGAAGCCGCCGTCGAGAGTGCAATCTCGGCGGCGCTGCGCTCCGGCGCGGCCGATCCGCTACAAGCGAACGGAGCCGCGATTAAAGCGGCCATCGCCGCCTTCCAGGCCGCGCAGACGAAGAACCCGCCCATCAGCTCGAGCCTCGGCAGAATTTCATCGGTTCGCGCGGCATCGGGTACCCGCCGCCCTCGGGGCCTCTCGGTTGACCCAAGCGGCCAGGTGAGCGGCCTTACGATGCTCCTGGATTTCCCAAACTCGGTTCACTTCCGAAACGTGTACCGCCGTGCGGCCGAAGTGTACGTCGATGAAATTTCACCGAATCAAACATCGCTCTCCGCCTCGCCGCTTTATCAAATCGACGCGATCACGCCGATCGCCGGCTTCAACAGCACGCTGGTGAACATCATCAACGGAAAGTTCGCGTTCTCGGAAATCGAGACCGCGCCGATTTCGCTCCCGGCCGAACCGCTCGCCGCTCAAACGATCTATCAGCTCACGGTCGTCGGACCGGGTCTGCCCACAGGCTCGCCGCTTTCCAGCACCCGCGATCAAGAGCAAATCGCCTTCGACACCGCGTTCTACTGCCAGAACGTCCTCTACCCACTCATCGTCTCCGTCATCTTACCGCTCAATAAGGATGCGATCGACGCTTCCCTGGTCAAGGGCGCGACAAGCCAGTTTCGAGACATGGCGAAAATCGTGCAATCGTCGCCAGCGGTCGCCGCCGCAGTGAAGAAAGGCGACATGCTCGGGATCGTCCGCGCGCTCGGCGCGGTGCTCTCGACTACGGCCGTTCGCGATGCCGTCGTCGGGGAAGGCTTGAAGCTTTACAAGGTATTCGGCCCCGGCACTGGTTTCCTCACCGCTGCTGAGAAAGTTGACGCGAAAGTGATCACGACGCTGTTGACGAAAATCGACGTCGTACTTTCGAGCGCGGACATTCTCGCAGTTGCCTACTCTGTCGGCAATTCGAACAGCGTCGACGTGTTCACGGTCACCGTCATCCCCGAGACAGTGACGCTCACGCCTCCGGCGTCGACGATCCAAAACGGGAACATCGTCGACTTCACCGCGACCGCGGTCAACGCCGCCAACCATAGCAGTTCCCAAACGATCAGCTACAAATGGACGAACGTCCCGCCAAGCGGCACGACGCTGAGCGGGCACTTGACGGACGCCGTCAACGGGCATCTCGACAACTATACCTCGAACAGCGCCATCTCGTCATACACCGCCAATGCCACGGGACAGGGCACCGACGTCATCTCGGTGACGGTCATGGTGTTTGACAATACGACGGGCAAGACGACGACCGTCGGAACGGCGTCGGCGACCGTTACGGTCGGCGGCGGTCAAACCTCCATCGCCCCGTCGTTGCCGGTGGTGAGCGGGGGAACGGCGACGCCATTTACCGCGACGGCGCCGGCGCTGAGCGCCGCGACCGGCTACGAATTCCATTGGAGCAGCACGGCTGCCGGCGGGTCGTTGGCGAGTGCGAGCGGCACGACGACGTTCGTCGATACGACCGCACAGCCGACCGATACCGTCACGTATAACGCGCTCATCGGGCCGAATGCGGATTCGGTTTCGGTCGACGTCATCGCGAAGACGCCGGCGGGAAACATCGATCTTGGTCCCGCCACCACGACGGTCACGGTCAAACGACCGTCGATCGTCATCACTCCGCCGAGCACGGTGGCTAACGGCGCTAAGACAACCTATGCCGTCACCTTCCCGGCCGGACCCGATCCCAACACGACGCTCTCCTATACATGGTCGAACACGGCTTCGGTGGGCCACATCAGCGACGGCGCGGGACACACCGACAACTTCACCTCGAGCGCCGCCAGCGTCACCTACACGGCGAACGCCACGGGTGCGGGCAGCGATACCATCAGCGTCCACGTGCAAGCAACGCTCGGCACGCGTAGCGCCGATCTCAGCACGCTGAGCACGACGGCCACTATCCTGTCACCGTCACCGTCACCGGCGCCACCGGATCTCGCCGGATGGTTAGGCGCGTTTACGTGCCCTATCAACCCCAATCAAGTCAATCCCGTGTTTCCAGCCGATACCGTGTTTACCCTCACGTTTTCCGTCGCGCCGTTCGACGCGAAATTCGGCCCACCACCGCCGGGTACGAATCTGCTCGGGGTGGTTACGAATAACAAAAACGCGGGAACAAGCTACAACTTTCTCTTCGCGACGGCGACAAAAGCCATCGACTCTCGCGCCCTCACGGACCCTACGTATACCACGACGTATTTCCTGTCGGGCCACAATATCACAGGCTCCCCTCCCGCGCCGTGCTTTTAAGCAACACCTGTAACCCGCGAATGCCTCGGGACCGGCGGTCCCGAGGCATTCGGGTCTACCCCCAACTTCTTATCCCACGGATTATCAGAAAAAACGGCGAACTCCACCCCAACACCAGGAGTCTCGCCCCGTGCGCAAATCCCGCTACTCCGACGAACAGATCGCGGCTGCTCTGCGGCAGGCCGAGATCGGCACCCCGGTCGCTGAGATCACCCGCAAGCTCGGTATCTCCGAAGCGACGTTATATGTCTGGAAGAAACGCTTCGGCACGCTTGGTACGCCCGAGATCTGCGAGTTGCGTCAGCTTCGCGAAGATAATGCGAAGCTTAAAACGGTGGTCGCTGACTTGACGCTCGATCGCGCCGTGTTACAAGACGTGATCAAAAAAGAGTGGTAGGGCGCGTTCGCCGGAAAACGGTACTTCCGCATATTCGCAAAGCCTGGCGGCTCAGCGAACGGCGAGCGTGTGAAATCCTTAGCGTTAATCGCCGCGCCGTTCGATATCGGCTTCAAGGCCCCCCAAGTCGTTGATGTCCTTCGGCGCGTTTCCGCGGAACGCGGTAAGCCGCAGCGAATTCGTTGCGATAATCGGCCCGAATTCATATCCTTGCATCTCAATTAGTGGGCGCATTGGAATCGCGTCCAACTCGACTTCTCGCGCCCTGGGCGGCCGTCCGACAACGGTTTCTGCGAATCATTCAACAATCGGGTTCGGCAAGAACTGCTCAATCCGACATGGTTCCGATCGCTCGAAGACGCCCGCCGGCAGGCCACAGAATGGCGCCGCGATTACAACGCGAATCACCCCCATAGTTCGCTCGAGAACTTATCGCCCAGCGAGTATGCTCGTGGAGTAAAAGCATCCAGCCCACAATGCCGTTGATTTCTGGAGTCGTCGCGGGATAACAACTGGGGGGGGACGACCCTCAAACTCACGGTCAGCCGCGGCCTGACATCTGGGGCAACGTCACTGAGATGTCGCGACTGATTCCGGTCATCCTGATCGCGAGTGGTTGCGGTGGATCCACCACGGCCGTCGCGCCGAAACTTGCGGCCGTGCAGACGACGGCAAAGTCGGTGCAGGTCCAGTTCAGCGTCACGGTC
>CALEOJ010000321.1 GCA_937910425.1 uncultured candidate division WPS-2 bacterium | reverse complement strand
TTCCCTACACGACGCTCTTCCGATCTAAACTCGACGTGCTCAGCGTGACGCTGCGGCTGACCGGCCACACCACGACCGCTGGTCTGGCAACGACCGGACTCGCCTTCGATCTGCTGGTGCGCAACAAGGGCGATCAAGCCACCTCTCACGTCGCCGCGACGGCGCAGGTCGCCGACGACTTCGCCGCGTTTCCGGTGACGCTCGACGTCTCGCTCGAACCGGGCGCCGCGCCGTTCGGCGCAAAGCTGTCCTACGCGGTCGACGATCTGACGCGCGGCATGCCGGCGATGGCACGTTTCCAGGTCCCCGCCGGCTACACGGAGGCTAGCTCCTTGATGAGCGCCATCTTCCCGCGCCGCCCGAGCGCCGTCCCGACGCCCGTCCGCTCCGCTTCCCCGCTCCCGACCTCGTCACCGTAACCCGGCTCGCTGCGAGCGCACCTGTGATCCTCCCGTTCTTGCTCGCCGTCGACTTCATGAATATCACGTACGCGACGAACCCGTGCGCGAAGAATGTGCCGGTTCCGGTCGTGATGCGGAAGGGCGCGTTTGCGTATTTTGACGCGAAGATGGGCGCTGGATTCGACTTGCACGTCGATTCGGTCAAAGAGGGCAGCCTCAAGGCCGGGACTCGACAGGCGGTCGTCGTGCTTGCGTGCGACTTTCCGGTCGGCGGAACGGCGGCAGCCTACCTGTTCGATGAACGCAGCGATGCCTCGGTGCTGCTGGCCCAAGTCGGCGCCGCGAACTGGGGTCCGGACTGGGGGAGCGGACCCGCTTCGATTCACGTGCGCTTCGCGAATAATTTCTTGTACGTGGACGAGTGCAAGGACACCGGGTGCACCATGTACGTCGTCACGACCTATGCGCTCCGCGGCGGAAAGCTTGCGAAGGTGTTCGTGCAGACGCACAAGCCGCCTCGAGATGGCTAGTCGCGGGTTATCGCGCGCTGAATTCGAGCGCGTGGTCAGCGAGGCGCTGGACGCGCTGCCGAAGCGGTTCGCCGATCTCGTCGAGAACGTCGTCATCGCGGTAGAGGATGAGCCGAACGACGAAGACCTCGAGAGCATCGAGGACGACGGCGACGCTGATTCCGAACTCCTGGGCATCTACCGCGGCGTCGCGCTCACCGAACGCACGCACGACATGCAGCTGCTGCCCGATGAGATCGCCGTGTTCCGCGGGCCGATCAACCGCGTCGCGCGCACGCGCGAAGAAGCCGTGCACGAAGTGCGCGAAACGGTGATCCACGAACTCGGACACTACTTCGGACTCGACGACGACGAGTTGCCGTAACTTCAGAATCGCTTCATCTTTGCTTCAGAGCTGTTTCATCTTTCCATTCTAGTCTCGATGCACAGAGGAGGGTTTGGAAAATATGAAACAGCGACTGTCAATGTTGCTATTTGCGTCCGCTCTTGTCGTGGCCGGTTGCGGCGGCGGCGGTGGGACGACGGGTGGCGGTGTCACCGTACCGGTGCCGACGCCGACGCCGGTGGCGACGGTAGCGCCGCAGGGGAATCTGCCGCTTTCGGAAGCGGTCTCGGGGAGCACCGCATGGGTGAATCCCTCATCGCACATGACACTGTACTTCTTGGACGTCGACACGGCGACGGGTGGGACGTGTACGGCGGCGGCGGGCGGATGTCTCGGAGTTTGGCCGCCTTTCGTTCCGGTGAGCGGTTCGGCAGCGATCGACAACCTGACGATCATCGTCCGGTCGGACGGCACCGGTCAGCAGTGGGCGTATCAAGGTCACCCGCTCTACAACTACGCCGGTGATTCAGGACCGGACCAGGCGAACGGGGACAACATCCCCGACTTTGGCGGCCACTGGCACGTTGCCCGGCCGGCAGCCGCGCCGGCGCCGACTCCAACGGGCGGCGGCACCGCGCCTCCCTGCCACGCGTACTGCTGACGCACATTGCGTTAGCGCACGCGCGCGAAGATAGGCTCCGTTTGCCGGCGGGGCCTCTTCTTCGCGCTACGTACCGTCGAGGGCCGCTTCGACGGTAGTGAGCCCGGGTCGATGCGCGCCGCTCCCTGAACCGCCGTTGTAGAACGCGGCGAAGTCGGTGCCGTCGGGGCGGTGCTCGATCCAGGTGCTCGAGCCCACAATGCCGCCATTCTTCCCGAAAAACACGGCGTTCGAATCGCCGCTGGGCCGGTATACGACATCCCAGCCGAGCCCGAACGCGGTTCCGTCCGCTCGCATCTTGAGCGGCGCGACCGGCGCCGCGAGCATCGCGGCGCGCGCCGCCGGCGAGACGATCTTTCCGGCGTCGTATGCAACGAGCACGCGTACCATGTCGGCGGCAGCGAGCACCCAGCCGCCGGCCGGCGTTCCGCCTTCGCGGATCTTGTTGACCACGACACGACCCCGCTTGTCGTACCGGACGGCCTGACCGGGTATCGGCGCGCCCGCGTTGAGCGCGCCGAACCGCGTCACGCCCGCCGGCGTGAAGACGTTGTCGCGCACGAAGTCGATGTAGGTGCGGCCGCTCGCCTTCTCGATCACGGCGCCCAGCACGTTGAAGCCGGCGTTCGAGTACGCCTGATCCGAACCGGGATCGAATTTCAGCCGGACGCGAGCCGCCGCTCGCGCGGTGTTCATCGGATCGTTCGTAGCGGCGTGGACATCGTGCGGCAGACCCGACGAGTGGTTCAGCAGTTCTTTGATCGCTTGCCTTCATCGACCAGCCGCATGATCGCCATCGCGGTGATCGGTTTGGAACAGCTCGCGAGCGCGAACATCGTGTCCGGGTCGACCGGCGTGCGCGCCGCCACGTCGGCGTATCCGAAGCCCTTGACGTCGACGAGCCGCCCGCGGCTCGCAACGGCAAACGCCGCACCGGGGGCGCCGGCCTTCCGCACGACGGCCTGCATCGCCGCGTTCGCATCCGCGATGTTCGGGTCCGCGTACGCGGGAAGCGACAGATTCAGCCCTTGATCAGCGAGCTTCGAAGACCGAGGCCGCCAGACCCAGCGCGATGATACCGGCGAACGCCGCGGCGACGACGGCGCTCGAGACCGAGCTCCGCAGCAGCGCGACGGCGACGACGACGGCGAGCGCAACCGCGAGCGGCGCGCGCCGCGAATCGCCGGCGATGAACTCCCAGATCGCGACGCGGTTCACGCCGGAACCGGTCTGCGTGCGCGCGCCGCGGCGACGAGCGCGGCGGAGACCGCCAGATAGAACGCTGCCAGGAGCAGCAAGGAGAGGTCCGCGCCCCACCACGCGATCCCCAGCCCTTCGCCGGTCCAGAACGTACCGAACGACGTCAGCATGATGCCGACGACGAACTTCATCGCGTTCTCCGGGACGCGCGATGCGGGCTGCTTGAGCGCCAGGCCGAGGGCGATGACGAGGAGCACGGCGGCGACGGCACCGGCTGCCGACCAGCCGAGCGCGGCGGTCGATGCGGCGCCGAACGTGACGACGATGATCGCCACCTCCAGGCCTTCGATCAGCACGGCTTTGAACGCGGTGACGAGACCGATTTGGTCCGCCTGCGCCTCCTCGGCCGCGCGCAGTGCCGAGACCTCACGCGCGAAGGCGGCCTCCTCGTCCTTGAGCGCCTTGCGGCCGGTGTAGCGCAAGATCGCCTTGCGCAGCCAGGCCAGACCGAACAGCGTCAACACGATCCCCACGACGAGTTTGAGCTGATCGATCGGGACGAGGTGCAGCAGCGGGCCGAAGACGGCGACGATCAGCGCCAGGACCAGCAACGCGAAGGCGGTCCCGCGCAATGCGATCGGCCACGAACGCGTGACCCCGACCGCCAGCACGATCGTCAGCGCTTCGACCGCCTCGACGGCGGAGGCGAGAAAGCTCGTTCCGGCCAGCGTCCATCCGTTCACGGTGCATTAAAACCGACCGGCGCGCTCGGAGTTACTTCAGCTGCGTCCAGACGTACTGGGCGACGTCATGGAGATCGGTCTTCGAGAGTCGCCATCGCGGCATCATGGGATTGAGCTTCTGTCCTTGGTTGTCGATGCCGGTGGAGATCGCACGCTCCAGCAGCGCCGCCGTATACGGAGGCCGCGGCTTGACGAGCGCGGCGTGCCGCAGGTCCGCGCTCACGGCGCCGCCCGGGAGGTGGACGCCTCCGGCGCCGTTTGCCCGATGGCAGCCGGCGCAGGTCGGGGCCATCGGCCGCGGGACGGCGCTGATCGGCTTCCCCGCCAGGTCGCGGCCGGTCTGAAAGATCGCCCGGCCGTTGGCGATCGACGAGCCGTTGCTCGCCAACGCGCCGGCGACCGCGATCGCGAAGGCGCCCGCGAGAAAGACGAGGGCATGCTGCCTAGGGTGCATCGTCCGTTGCCTTTCCGATCGAACGGATCGCGGCGGCCATCTCCGCGCGGAGATGCGGCACGTCGAGCCGGAGGGTGCCTTCGATCTCGTGGACGGTGACGTCGACATCGCGCTCGGTCCGTCCACGCGCATCCTCACAGCGAAGATGCGCGCGCGCCGCGACCTGATACCGGCCGGTTTCGGCCGCGTCCGCCGGCGCATCGTGATCGCTGCGAACCTCGAGCGCGACGGTCGCTTCGTATGCCGGTTCGCGCTTGCGTGCGACGATCGTCGCGGCCCCGGCCTCGGAGAGCGCGTGCTTTGTGACGGGCGTCATCTCGACGCTCGAGCCGCCGTCGAAGAACGGCAGCGACATCGCCTCGATGAGCTGCTCGCGCAGCCGGTCGAGCACCGAACCGAGCGGCGGTGCGTGGTCCGTCCGGTACGACGCAACGTCGCGGTGGGCACCTTCGGCGGGTGCCTTGGGCGCTTCGTTCAGCGCCCGGCTCAGCGGATCGTTCATCGTCCTCTCCCTCGCGTCGCCACACTTCCCCAACGGTTCGCCGAACGCATCCGTCGCGGTGGTTCGAGAAGACAAGAGATAGCGTGTCCGGTTGGCCTGATGCATACTCAGGGACGCACCGGCGTCCGGCTTACGCCGCCTTGCGTGTATGCAGGACGACTTTGTTGCCGTCGGGGTCGTGCACGATCGCGATCCAGCAGACGGGCGTCTCGCTTTTTTCCATGGAGATTGACGCGCCGCTGCGCTTCACCGTCTCGACCATCGTGCCGAGGTCGTCGACCTCAAACGCGACGGCCGTACCTTGATCGCTCGGCGTCCATCTCGGATCGATGGTGGTCAGCGCAAAGGTGCCCCCGCCGACCTGGTACTCGACCCACTTCCCGCCGGCCATCTCCTCGGCCGGCTTCAGACCCAGGACCCCTTCGTAGAACGCGCGAGCTCGCGGCATATCGGTGACCGCCGAGCCCGTGAACGCGATGGCCGTGATCATCGGCCGAGCTAGTTGAGCCCTCGCAGGACCCCGTAGCGGCGTGCCAGCGCCTCACGCTCGGCGTCGAAGCGCGAGCGGAGCTTCTCGGAGGCGGCTGTCGCCTCGCGGCCGATCCGCTCGCTCTCTTTCGCCTGCCGGGCCTTTTCGGCGAGCTTTGCGGCGGCGTTCGTTTGCTGTTTCATTACCTCTCTGTTCCGGATCGGGCTGAAACGGCCCCCTAGCTCCCTCCGCGACGCCGCGCCGAGCCCGGATGCGTTGCCCGCACGTCTCGCGAACACTTGGAGCTGAGATGATCGCTTCGACAGCCTCCGGGATTCCGCGCACGATCTTCGAGCCCGAGCACGCGACCATGCGCGCGGCGATGCGGCGCTTTTGCGAGCGCGAGATCGCCCCGTTCCACGCCGCTTGGGAAGACCAGGGCGTGGTCCCGCGCGCGATCTGGCGGCGCGCCGGCGAGCTTGGGTTCCTGTGCATGACGCTCCCCGCCGAATACGGCGGCGCCGACGCCGACTTTCGCGCCTCGGCCGTTTTTAGCGAGGAGCTCGCCCGGATCGGCGCCTCCGGTCCGGGCTTCGCGCTGCAGTCGGATATCGTCGCGCCGTACATCCTGCACTACGGTACCGAGGAGCAAAAGCGGCGCTGGCTGCCGCGGCTGGCGTCCGGCGAGATCGTCAGCGCGATCGCGATGAGCGAACCGGGGACCGGCAGCGATCTGGCCGCGGTCGCGACGCGCGCACGGCGTGTCGACGGCGGCTACGCGATCGATGGCGCGAAGACGTTCATCACCAACGGCGTCCTGGCCGATCTCGTGATCGTCGTCGTGACGACCGAGCCGGGCGCGGGCAGCCGCGGCATCGCGCTGTTCCTGGTAGAACGCGGGATGCCGGGGTTCGCCGGCGGACGCCCGCTCAAGAAGGTCGGCCTCAAAGCGCAGGACACCGCCGAGCTCGTCTTCGACGGCGTGCGCGTCGGCGAAGACGCGCTGCTCGGTGAGATCGGCGGCGGTTTCAAGATGCTGATGAGCGAGCTCGCGCAGGAGCGGCTCTCGATCGCCGTCACCGCGGTGGCGGCCTGCGAGACCGCACTCGAACAGACGATCGCGTACTGCGCCGAGCGCGAAGCGTTCGGCAAGCGTATCCTGGACTTTCAGAACACACGCTTCACGCTCGCCACGCTCACGGCGAAGGTTACGATGGCGCGCGTCTTCGTCGACCGCTGCATCGAGCTGCACTGCGGCGGAGAGCTCGACGCCACGACCGCTGCGATCGCGAAGCTGGAGACGACCGAGCTGCAGTTCGAGGTCGCCGACGACTGCATGCAATTGCACGGCGGCTATGGATACATGCTCGAGTATCCCATCGCGCGTGCGTGGGCCGACGGCCGCGTGCAGCGGATCTACGGCGGCTCGAACGAGATCATGCGCGAGATCATCGGCCGCTCGCTCGAAGGACCCCGGCGATGATCGGCGCGGCCGCGCCGGCGCTGCCCGGCCTGATGATGGATCGTTCGCTGCAGATTTCGCGGCTGATCGACCATGCGGCGCTGTGGCACGGTGAGGTCGAGATCGTCACGCAGCGCACCGGTCTCCCCGATCGCCGATCGAACTACCGCGAGCTCCGGGCGCGCAGCGCGCAACTCGCGCACGCGCTCGCCGGGCGGCTCCACGTCCGGCCCGGGGATCGCGTCGCGACCTTCGCCTGGAACACGCAGCGTCACCTCGAACTGTACTACGGCGTCTCGGGGATGGGCGCCGTGCTTCACACGATCAACCCGCGCCTGTTCGCGCCGCAGGTTGCGTACATCGTGAACCACGCCGGCGATCGCTTCGTGTTCGTCGACGCCGATCTCGTCCCGGTCCTCGAGCCGCTGGCGGCGCAGTTCCCCGGCGTCGAGGGCTACGTCGTGCTGTGCGAAGAGGCGGAGATGCCGGCGACGACGCTCCCGAACGCGATCGCGTACGAGACGCTGATCGGCGGCTTCCCCGGCGAGATCGAGTGGCCCGAGCTCGACGAGACGACGGCGTCGTCGCTGTGCTACACCTCGGGGACGACCGGCAACCCCAAAGGCGTGCTGTACTCGCACCGCTCGACGCTGCTCCACACGTTTGCACAGGCTGCGTCGTGGCAGGCGGGCCCGGGATCGCAGGCCACGATTCTGCCCGTCGTACCGCTCTTCCACGCCAACGCCTGGGGCTTGCCGTATCTCGCGCCGATGCAGGGCTCGAAGCTGGTCTTCGCCGATCCGCACCTCGATCCGGCGGCCCTCTACGACGCGTTCGAACGCGAGCAGGTCACGCTGAGCTGCGGCGTCCCCACGATCTGGCTGCGACTGCTCGAGTACCTCGAGCGAAACGACCTGCGCTTCTCGAGCCTGAGGCTGCTCGGCGTCGGCGGAACGGCTCCGCCGCGCTCGCTGATCGAGGCGTTCGAGGTGAAGTACGGCGTGTGCGTGATGAACGCGTGGGGGATGACCGAGACGAGCCCGGCCTGCACGTTCGGTACGCCAAAACCGCAGCACGACGTGCTGCCGCAGCGGATCGACTACAAGACGCATGCGGGGCGCTGCCTGTTCGGCGTCGAGATGCGCATCGTCGACGACGCCGGCGCGTCGCTGCCATTCGACGGCGTCGCGCAGGGCGAGATCCACGTTCGCGGCCCCTGGATCGCATCCGGATACTTCGAGGACGCCGAAGCGACCGAACGCGGCGTGACGGACGACGGCTGGCTGCGGACCGGCGACATCGCGACGATCGACGCCGACGGCTACGTGGCGATCCGCGACCGCGCGAAGGACGTGATCAAATCCGGCGGCGAGTGGATCAGCTCGATCGATCTCGAGAACATCGCGGTCGCACACCCCGACCTCGCTGAGGCCGCGGCGATCGGAGTGCCCCATCCGACCTGGTCGGAACGTCCGGTGCTCTTCGTCGTCGCGAAGGCGGGGCGGCACGTCGACGAACCGGCGATCATCGCGTTTCTGCAGGGGCGCGTCGCGAAGTGGTCGATCCCCGACCGGGTGATCGTCGTCCAAGAGTTGCCGCACACGGCGACCGGAAAGGTCTCGAAGCGAACGCTGCGCGAGGGCTACACGCCGGCACCGTGAACATCGCGGTCTTGCCGGGGGACGGCATCGGCCCCGAGATCTCGGCGGCCGCGCTGCAGGTTGTCGACGATGCTGGTGCGCGACGCCGCGCGCTTCGACGTCGTCGTGACGACCAATCTGCACGCGACATCGCGGGCCGCGACCTCGCGAACCCGACGTCGCTGATCCTGTCGGCGGCGATGCTACTCGAGTGGCTCGGCGTTCGCCATGGATTGCAGCAGTTCACTCGCGCTGCCGCCTGCGCCGAGCGGGCCGTCGACACGCTGTCGGCGCGTCCGGAGACGCGGACTGCCGATCTCGGCGGAGCGCTCGGCACGGCCGAGTTCGCGACCGCGCTCTGCGCCGAGGCGTCTTCGTCTCGGCGACGAAGCCGAAGACCGTGACGATCGGCCAGGTCGCGCGGCCTAGGTGACCGCCGGGCCCTGGCCAAGAGAGGCGCGTGCCCCACGAACGTTTCGTTACCGACGAGCTACTGTACGAGGCCCGGCTGCATTCCGCGCGCTTCGGCGGGATGCGCCCGGTCGTGCCCGCGAAGCGCTTCGCGATCGTCACCTGCATGGACTCGCGCATCGACGTCTTCGATCTCTTCGGCCTGGCGATCGGCGACGCGCACGTCATCCGCAACGCGGGCGGGCTCGTCACCGACGACGTGCTCCGTTCGCTCGTGCTTTCGCAGCGGGTGTTGCAGACGCGGGAAGTCGTGCTCGTCCACCATACGGACTGCGGGTTGCAGACGATACGCGAGGATGAGATCCAGGCGCAGCTTTTTGCCGAGACCGGTGAAGCGCCGCCGTACGCGTTCGGGGCGTTCGAGGACGTCGACGACGCCGTGCGGCACGCGCTGACGCGCGTCCGCGAGCACCGCTTCCTGCCGCACCGCGACCGGGTGCGCGGCTTCGTGTACGTCGTCGAGACCGGCGATTTGCGCGAGGTGACCTAGGCGCCCGAACCGCGAAGGGCAGCCGCAGCGCCGGACGTAACGGGTATCGTATGCCGAGCAGTGGGCGCGTCGCCGTCGTCGCCGGAGCGTCCGGCGGGATCGGGACGGCGACGGTGCGGGCGTTTCTGGCCGAGGGGATGCAGGTCGCGTTGGCCGCGCCGCACGACGCGCTGCTCGACGCGCTCGCGCGCGAGGTCGAGCCGTTCGGCGAACGCGCGCTGATCGTCCCGACCGACATCACGCAGCGGGCCGAGGTCGATGCGCTGGTCGCCCGCACGCTGGTGCGGTTCGGCGGCATCGACGTGCTCGCGAACGTCGCAGGGATCGGCTCCTCGCCGTCGTTCTGCGATACCAGCGATGAGGAGATCGAGCGCGTGCTCGCGGTGAACCTGCTCGGGGCGGCGCGGTTGATGCACGCCGTGCTGCCGATCATGAAGGCGCAGCGCCGCGGCGCGATCGTCAACGTCGGATCGGTCGCCGGCGAGGCCGGCGTCATGGGGATCTACTCGGCCTCGAAGTTCGGCTTGCGCGGGCTCAGCGACAGCGTGCGGCGCGAGGTGCGCAGCTTCAACATCGGCGTCACGCTCATCGAGCCGGGCTTCGTGCGGACCGCGATGAACCCGGCGATGTCGAAGCTGCCGGGTCCGGAGGTCGTCGCCGACGCGATCGTGGCGGCGATCGCGCGGCCCCGCCGCTCGCAGATCGTCCCGGCGGCGTACCGGCTGCCGGTGTTCCTGGTGAAGACGTTTCCGGGCTTCACCGACCTCGTCTTCGGCGACGCGCGCGTGCAGCGCCGGCTCAATCGCGACGCGCGCGCGGCGCGCGACGGAACCGGCTCGTGAGCGAACACCGGCGCGAGGCGGTCGTCGTCACCGGTGCGTCGAGCGGGATCGGCGCCGACGTCGTCTCGCTCCTCGCACACGCTGGGTTTCTCGCCTTCGCGGGCGTCCGCAGCGACGCCGATGCCGCGCGCGTCGCGACGCTGCACGAGCACGTCCGGCCGCTGCGGCTGGACGTGACCGACGCGGCCTCGGTCGACGAGGCGGCGCAAACGGTCGCGGCGAGCGGCCACGTGCTGCGCGCACTGGTCGGGAACGCCGGGATCGCGGTCGCCGGGCCGCTCGAGTTTCTGCCCGTCGACGAGTTGCGGCGGCAGTTCGAGATCAACGTGTTCGGCGCGGTCGCGGTCGCGCAGGCGTTTCTCCCGCAACTGCGCGCCTCGCGCGGGCGGCTGGTCTTCGTCGGCTCGATCTCGGGCCGGCTCTCGGTGCCGTTCATCGCGCCCTACAGTGCGTCGAAGTTCGCGCTGCGCGCACTGGCCGACGCGATGCGCGTCGAGCTGGCGCCGGCCGGGATCGCGGTCTCGCTGGTCGAGCCGGGCTCGGTGAAAACGCCGATCTGGCAGAAGGGCCGCGATTCGCGGGAAGCGCTCCTGGCGAGCCTGCCGCCGAAAGCGCTCGAGTACTACGCGCGCCAGATCGACGCGGTGTTCGCGCAGACCGCGCGCGAGGAGCGCGCCGCGATGCCGGTGCGCGACGTCAGCCGCGCGGTTCTCCGTGCGATCACGGTCCGCAAGCCGAAGGCCAGCTACCTCCTCGGCGGTTCGGCGCGCGCCGGAAGCATCGTAGCGCTCCTGCCATCCGCGTTGCGCGACCGCGCGCTACGCGCATCGATGCGCTTGCCCTAGCCTTTGGCGGCGGTAGCGGCGGCGTGAAAGCGCCGCCGCATCTCTTCGAGGTCGACGCTGGGCTTCGGATACTTCATGTCGAGGTCGTCGAGCGCGTCGGTGACGATCCGCGCGACGGCGAGGTTGCGGAACCACTTGTGGTTCGCCGGGATCACGAACCAGGGGGCACGCCGCGTGCTCGTCCGCTCGAACGCGTCCTCGAAGGCCTTGCAATAGTCGTCCCAGTAGGCGCGCTCGGCGTAGTCGGCCTCGCTGATCTTCCACTGCTTGTGCGGATCCTCGAGCCGCGCCTCGAACCGCTGCAGCTGCTCGTCTGCGCTGATGTGCAGGTAGAACTTCAGGATGAGCGTCCCGGCCTGCACGAGGTTCTTCTCGAACTCGTTGATGCGGTCGTACCGCTTGGCGATCGTCTCCTTCGGAACGGTGTGGTGCACGCGCGGGACGAGCACGTCCTCGTAGTGCGAGCGGTTGAAGATCACGATCCGTCCGCGGCCCGGCGTCGCGGCGTGGATGCGCCACAGGAAGTCGTGCGCCGCCTCCTCGGCGGTCGGGACTTTGAAGGCCTGCACGCTCGCGCCTTGCGGGTTCAGGGCCCCGAACACGTGCCGTATCGTCCCGTCTTTGCCGCCGGCGTCCGGCGCCTGCAGCACGATCAGCAGCGAACGCTCGTTCTCCGCATACAGCCGGTACTGCAGCTTGGCGAGCCGCGCGAGGTCCTCGGCGATGGTGGCCTGCGCCTCGTCCTCGCTGCCGTGCTTCCCGGTATCGGAGGGGTCGATCGCGTCGAGCCGGACGCGGCTCCCCGGCGCGACGGCGATCGCGCGGCGGAAGCTCACCGGACCATCGAAGAATCGGCCATCCCGGTCCGTTCGCCGCCGCGGGCGGTTCCCTTGGGGCGGCTACCGCCCTCTCGGTCTCCCGGCGCTATCGGGGGTGGTATCGGGGCACCCTTCGTGGTATCATCGCCGTTGCTGCCTCCGCGCAGTGCCGCGCCGCCCTCGCGTTGTCACCCTGAGCTTGTCGAAAGGTCAGGATGACAGAAGGACGGTTCGGGGTCGTGGTGCTTTCGGGCGCCACGTGTGTAGGGCGGGACCTGTCCCGCCGTTTTCCACCTACATCATAACGAGGTTCACCCCACCGATGGCTGCTCCCAAAGGCAAGCGCGCTTCGGCGAAAAAAGATCGCCGCCCCAAGCGCAAAGTCTGCACGTTCTGCGCGGAACGACTGCACGATCTCGACTACAAAGACACGACCCGCCTGCGCAAGTACATCAGCGAGCGCGGGAAGATTCTGCCGCGCCGAATCTCCGGCAACTGTGCGTCGCACCAGCGCGCGTTGACGACTGCGGTGAAACGCGCCCGCGTCATCGCCCTCCTCCCCTTCGTGGTCCAGTAGGAGCGCCGCAGTGAAGGTCATTCTCACCGGCGATGTCAAGCCGCTCGGTTCGCGCGGCACGGTCGTCGACGTCAAAGACGGCTACGCGAACAACCACCTGTTTCCGCAGAAGCTCGCCGTGGTCGCCACG
>CALEOJ010000320.1 GCA_937910425.1 uncultured candidate division WPS-2 bacterium | reverse complement strand
CCGCGCCGTCGCGAGACGAGCCGGTGCAGCCCGCGAGCCCGGCGAGGACCAGCAGCGCAGCGAAGGCCGCCGGTCTCACCCCGCGCCCCCCCCGTAGCGGACGACGGTGACCGGCTCGCCAGGCTCGATCCGGGTGCGCTCCGGGCCGACCACGACGTATCCGTCGGCGCGCGCCAGCAAGCTGGTGTGCGACGAGCGCAGCGTCAGCGGCCGGGCCCCGCCGGATGCGTCGAGCACGACCGGGATATACCACGTCCAGCCCGCCCGCCCGGCGAACGGTTCGGCGGCGAGGGCGGCGATCGTCGCCCGTCGTGCCCCGCACTCGCCGGTGAGCGCGCGGAAGATCTCGGAGGCGATCGCGTCCAGGATGGTGAGCGCGCTGGTGGGGTTACCGGGCAGGCCGATGACCGGCTGGGTGCCGACCGCGCCGAACACCGTCGGCTTCCCGGGCTTCACTCGCAGACCGTGGACGACGACGCCGGGCGGGCCAAGCGCGTCGATCGCCGCCGGGACGTGGTCGCGCGCCCCGACCGACGAGCCGGCGGTGAGCACCACGGCGCCGGCGAGCGCGAGCCCGGCGACGATCGCGTCGCGAATTGCGCCGGCGTCGTCGATCGCGCGCGGGAGGTGGACCACCTCGCAGCCGAGCGCGATGAGACCACCGGCGATCGCCCAACGGTTGGAGTCGCGCACCTGGCCGGTCCCCGGCAGCTCGCCGGGCGGGACCAGCTCGTCGCCGGTCGATACGATTGCGACCCGCGGCCGGCGGTACACCTCGATCCCGACCTGGCCGAGCGTCGCCAGCACCGAGAGTTCGGCCGCGGCGATCCGCCGGCCGGCGCGCAGGACCACGTCGCCGGGCTGCATGTCGTCGCCGCGCGGCGTGAAGCAGTCTCCGGCCGCCGGCATTGCCGTCGGGACGAGCTCGTCGCCGCGTTCGGTTGCGTCTTCGACCGGCAGCACCGCGACGGCGCCGGGCGGGAGCACCCCGCCGGTCGGGATCCGCATCGCCTCGGCCGGCCGCAGCGGACCGGGCGGCGCGTGGCCCATGCGGATCGTTCCGACGATCCGGCGCGGCGCGTCGCCGTCGGCGGAACGGAGCGCGAAGCCGTCCATCGTCGAACGGTCGTCGGCCGGATAGGCCGCCTCGGTGACCGCGTCGTGCGCCAAGATCCGGCCGAAGGCGGCATCGAGCCCGACCCGCTCGGTCCCCGGCGGCCGAACCCGCACCGCGCCGAGGTACGCCGCAAGCGCCTCGGCGGGCGCGAGGAGCCGTTCGGTCTCGAAGGTCGCACCCGGACGCAGTGCTCGCATCCCTCCCCGCTTCGACACGGAGGGGGCCCGTGCCATCGCGAACGCGCGGGCCTGTGCTACATCTCGACTTGCTGCGGCGCGAACCCGATCACGTCCGCGTCGCGGCACGCCGGCGTGGAATCGGGGCCGAGTTCGTCGACCGCATCCTCGATCTCGACCGCGAGCGGCGCGCAGCGCTCACGACCGTCGAAGCGCTGAAAGCCGAGAAGAACGCGCTGACCGCCGAGATCGGGAAGGCCGCCGACAAGAAGGCGGCGGCGGCCGGGCTGCGTCCGCGGATCGCCGAGCTCGACGCGCGCATCGCGGCGGCCGGCGAGCGGCTTCCCGCGTTCGACCAGCAGATCGACGCGGCGCTCACGGAGGTTCCGAACCTGCTCGACGGCTCGGTGCCCGACGGCAGCGACGAGCACGCCAACGTTCTCGTTCGCAGCTGGGGAGAAGCGCCGCGCTTTGCGTTCACGCCCAAGCCGCACTGGGAGATCGGGGAGCGGCTCGGAATCTTCGACTTCGAACGCGCCGCGAAGCTGTCGGGTTCGCGCTTCACCGTCCTGCGCGGCGCCGGCGCGCGCCTCTCCCGCGCGCTCGCGCAGTTCTTTCTCGACCGCGCCGCGCGCAACGGGTACGTGGAGATCGACCCGCCGCTGCTCGTCTCGCGCTCGACGATGTGGTCGACCGGACAGCTCTCGAAGTTCTCCGACCAGATGTACAGCTTCGACGGCGACGGCGCGAGCGACGCGCTGTACCTCATCCCGACGGCGGAGGTTCCGCTGACGGCGATGCATCGCGACGAGCTTCTCGCCGGCGACGCGCTGCCCGTACGGTACGCGGCGCACACGCCGTGCTTTCGCAAAGAGGCCGGCGCCGCTGGGAAAGACACGCGCGGGCTCATCCGCCAGCATCAATTCGAAAAGGTCGAGCTGGTGTGGCTCACGACGCCCGAGCGCTCGTTCGACGACCTGGAGACGCTGGTGCGCAACGCGACCGGTCTCTACGAAGAGCTGGGGATCGCCCACCGCGTGATGCTGCTCTGCGCCGGCGACACCGGATTCAATGCGGCGAAGACGTTCGACGTCGAAGCGTGGATGCCGGGCGCGGACACGTATCGCGAGATCAGCTCGTGCTCGAACTGCACCGACTTTCAGGCCCGACGCTCGTCGATCCGGTTCCGGCGCGAAGCGGGTGCGAAGCCCGAGCTGGTCCACACGCTCAACGGGTCGGGCGGCGCGATCGGCCGCACGCTGGTCGCGATCGTCGAGAACTACCAGCGCGCCGACGGCGGCGTGACGATCCCGGAGATCCTGCGGCCGTTCGCCGGCTTCGCCTCGATCGAGCCCGACGGGAGGGTTCGCTGACGGACGACGTCGTCGCGCGCGCGGCGGCGGTGCTCCGCTCGGGCGGCGTCGTCGCGATCCCGACCGAGACGGTGTACGGTCTCGCCGCCGACGTCGCGAACCCGGACGCGATCGCGCGCGTGTACGCGATCAAGGGACGTCCGGCGAACCACCCGCTCATCGTGCACGCGCACGAGGTCGGCGCACTCGAAGGCTACGTCGCGCAGATCACGCCCGAGCTGCGCGCGCTCGCTGCGCGGTTCTGGCCGGGACCGCTCACCGCGATCGTCGCGCGCGGTCCGCGCACGCCGCGCACCGTGACCGGCGGGCAGGAGACCGTTGCGGTGCG
>CALEOJ010000319.1 GCA_937910425.1 uncultured candidate division WPS-2 bacterium | reverse complement strand
AGCAGCGCCACGAGCCCGCCGTCGGGCGGCGGCGCGTCGCGCGGCGCGCGCGGGGCGATCGTCGAGACCATCGGATGGCCGACGTAGCCGATCGGAAGCCCGAGCGAGCGATAGAAGTCGGCCTGATGCCGGAAGATGGTCAGCGCATCGCAGAGCGATGCGACGCGGCGCGCGCGGTGCACGCTGTCGAGCCAGGCTGACGGGGGCGCGTAGTAGACGATCGGCTTCGGGTAGCCGAACCCGCGCAGGATGCCCGCGAGCCGCAGGTTGAACGCGCCGAAGTCGACCAGCACCACCAAGTCGGGCGGCTGCCGCCGCAGCGCGAACGCCACCCGCAGTCCGGCGGAGATCGTCCGCGGCAGCCGGCGAATCGCCTCGAAGACGCCGAGCGAGGCCCAGCCGCGGTTGCGCTGCACGATGTGAACGCCGGCGCGCTCCAAGCGCGCGTCGCCGATCCCCTCGGCGTCGATCGCGGTGCGGGTGCGCATCGCACCGAGCAGCTCGGCCGCGAGCAGCTCACCCGAGGCCTCGCCGGTCGCAAAGAACACGCGCATGGGGACAGAGCCTGCGCGCTCTATTTCAAGATCCCGCGTTCGGAGCCGGCTTCGAGGAAGGCGAGCAGCGTGCGGCCTTCTTCGGTGCGGACCGTTTCGCGCAGCGCCTGCACCGCCTGGGTGGTGTTCTTATCCGACTGGTAAATCGTCTTGTACGCCTCCTTCAGCTCCGTGAGCACGTCGCGTGAGAAACCCGCGCGGCGCAGGCCGACCAGGTTGAGGCCGTAGACTTGCGGCGGCGTGCCGTCGGCGAGCAGATACGGCGGCAGGTCGCGCCCGAGCTTCGAGTAGCCGCCGACGAACGCGTAGCGCCCGATTCGCACGTGCTGGTGGACGCCCGCCATCGCGCTGACGACCGCGTGGTCCTCGACGACGACGTGCCCGGCGAGCTGGGCGAGATTCGACATCGTCACGTTGTTGCCGACCCGGCAGTTGTGCGCGACGTGCCCGTAGGCCAGGATCAAGCAGTCGTCGCCGACCGACGTCACGCCGCCGGCGTCGGCGGTCCCGCGGTGGATCGACACGTACTCGCGGATCACCGTGCGCGCGCCGATCGTCGTGTAGGAGACCTCGTCCTCTTCCGCCTTACGATCCTGCGAAGGCGCGCCGATCGTCGCGAACGGATGGATCACCGTGTCCTCGCCGATCGTCGTCCGCCCGGTGACGACGACGTGCGCGAGCAGCGTCGCGCGCGCGCCGAGCGTGACGTGCTTGCCGACCACGCAGTACGGCCCGATGTCGGCGTTCTTATTGATGTTCGCGTTGGGGTGAACGATCGAGCTGGGATGGATCACAGGTGCAGCACTCGCGAGTCGTACGCGAACGCCGAGGGGTCGATCGAGATCGAGAAGGTGAGCTCCGCGCTCACCACTTGTTTGCCGTCGACGCTCGCGTCGACCGCCACCCAGCCGATGTTGAGCTTGGTCTTGAGCACCCGCGCTTCCATGTCGAGCCGGTCGCCCGGCACGACCGGGCGCCGGAACTTCGCCTTGTCGATCGCGGCCAGATACGGGACCTTGCGCGCCATGTCGCCGGGCTCCAGGATCGTCGTGCCGCCGAGCTGCGCCAGCGCCTCGATCATGTAGACGCCCGGGAAGAGCGGATTCCCCGGAAAATGCCCGGTGAGCATCGGCTCGTTGGCAGTGACGTTCTTGTAACCGCGCGCGCGCACCATCGGCTCCAGCTCGGTGATGCGGTCGATCAGCAGCATCGGATAGCGGTGCGGCAAGATCTTCATGATCTCGCGCACGTCGAGGATCGGCACGGGGCGTATGCTTTCTCTTAAGAGGTCGCGGAGACTGCGGTCGACTCGCCGTCACCGTGACGGCGAAGCTCGCGCACCGCGGTGCAGTGCAGCTTGTGCCCGCTCTTGATCGCGATCACCTCGCACTGCGGATACGCGCCGAGCAGCGCGAAGTCGCCGACGAGGTCGAGGATCTTGTGGCGCGCCGGCTCGTTCGGGTCGCGAAGCGGTGCGAGCGGTCCATCCGGTCCGAACACGACCGCGTTCTCGAGCGTCCCGCCCTGCGCGAGGCCGCGTTTGACCAGCGCCTCGACCTCGTGCAGGAAGCCGAAGGTCCGGTTCGGGGCGACCTCCCGGGCGTAGGTCTCCGGCGCGATCTCGGCCTCGACGTACTGGGCCCCGATGGGAGCCGGATAATCGACGGTCATCCGCACCCGGAACGACGACGCCGGTGCGACGACCAGCAGCTTGTCGCCGTCGCGAAAGACGCGCGGCTCCGTCGGGATCCAGCGGATCCGCGCCTCGTGAAGGGTCGCGAGGCCGACCGCCTCGACGGCGTCGGCGAAGACCTTGGCACTGCCGTCCGCGACCGGGATCTCCGGCCCGTCGACGGCGATCAGCGCGTTGTCGACCCCGCAGCCGAGCAGCGCCGAGAGCAAGTGCTCAACCGTTGAGACGCGGTGCTCGCCGCAGCCCAGCACCGTCGCGCGGACCGTCTCGACGACGTATTCGCCGCGCGCGGGGAACTCGACCGCGTCGTTGAGCCGGAAGCGGAGGCCGTGGCCGGCGGGGGCCGGGAGGACGCGAACGCGCGCCGGTGCGCCGGTGTGGAGGCCGGCGCCTTCGAACGCGATCGCGTCGCGCAACGTCGTCTGGTACTGCACGTGGCTTTAGGGTGGATCGCGCTTTTCAAGGGCATCGACCCGAGCGTTCAGTTTCGGCAGGCGCCGGATGTACGCCTGGAGCCGCACGTGGTCACGGTGGTTCTGCGCGGGCTGACCGCTGACGAAGGCGCCGTCGGGGACGTCGCCCCAGACGTGGGAGGCTCCGCCGATCGTGACCCGGTCGCCGATCGTCGTGTGACCGGGGAAGAGCGCCTGACCGGCGATACGGCCGTAGTCACCGATCGTGGTCGTGCCGGCCAGCCCGGCGAAGGCCGCGATCGCCGTATGTCGCCCGATCCGGCTGTTGTGCCCGATCTGGCAGAGGTTATCGATCTTCGTCCCGGTCCCGACCGAGGTCACGCCGGTCTGCGCCCGGTCGATGCAGGTGTTCGCCCCGATCTCGACATCGTCGCCCAGCGTCACGATCCCGATCTGCGGGATCTTGACCAGGCGCCCGTCCAGAAACGCCCAGCCGAAACCGTCGCTGCCGATGACGGCGCCGGCTTGCAGGACGACGCGGTCGCCGGCGACGCAGCGGTCCGCCAGATAGGCGCGCGGATGGAACAGGCAGTCCGCGCCGGCCACGGCGTCGGCGCCGACGACGACCCCGGCCTGGAGCACGGTCCGCTCGCCGATGCGCGCCCGCGCCCCGATCGCAACGTGGGGGCCGATCCAGACGTCCTCGCCGATCTGGGCGCTGGGATCGACGGCGGCCGCCGGATGGACGAACGGGCCCTGCGGACGCGGCGGTTCGAGCGCCGCCAGCAGCGCCGCGAGCGCGACGCGCACCGATGGGACGGCGAGGACCGGCTTCGGGAACGCCGTGCCGTCG
>CALEOJ010000318.1 GCA_937910425.1 uncultured candidate division WPS-2 bacterium | reverse complement strand
TTTCACGCCGACGCCGCTGACCAGCGCGTAGCCGCACTTGCGCGTGCCGGGATCGAGCCCCAGGACCACCGCCGACGTCATCTCGCCGGCTCCAGCGAGACGCCCATGACGAACAGCGACGTGTGCGGGTACAGCACGCCTTCCGAGCGCGCGACCAGCCGGAAGCGGCCCTTCACCCGGGCGAGCGAGGCGGTCGCCGCTTCGAAGCGCTGCGGATCGAAGCCGCTCGGGGGCGCGAAGAAGGGATAGGGGAAACCGGCCTTCGCGAGCGCGTCGAAGGCGCGCGTCTCGAGCAGCCGGTAGTCCGTCGCAGCGATCGCACGACCGCCCTCGACGTCGATCGAGGCCACCTCTTCGTTGTTGCCGTACAGTCGCCGGTCGGCCCATGCCGCGAAGCTGAACGTCATCCGGTCGCCGCGGAAGAGATTGGCCGGCGCCACCGGCAGAAACAGAAGCGGGACGCCGCGGTCGCCGAGCCCGGTGAAGTGATCCCGCGCCTCCTGCAGCTCTTGCAGCAGGTCGGCCTGCACCTGCGGGTCGGAGGAGCGTGACTTGTCGGGCAACAGTCCCAGCCGGCCTGCCGTGACGTTCGCCGTCCGCACCGCGTCGTCGAAGAACTGCGAGAAGAGGCGCAGCTGCTCGGCCGGCGGCAGGGTCACGTCGATCACGACCCCTTGCGCCACCGGCGAGCCCTTCGTGACGGCGATGTTGTTGTTCCGGGTCGTGTTGAGCTCGCTCTCCTGCGCGACCGCCTGCGCTTGGAGTTGGTTGATCGTTGCGTTGAGCTGGCCGATGCGGAAGAACGCCGTGCGGACGACGCTCGAGCCGATCAGCGCCGCCAGCGTGACCGAGAGCGCGATCAGCATCCCGGTCGCGACCGCGACGACGGTCGATGTGTACTTGGGGCGCAGCCCGAACAGCGTCAGCCGTTTGCGGCCGACCTGGTGCCCGACCCGGTCGCCGATGTACGCGATGACCCCGGCGACGATCGTGATCGCCAGGATGAGCGCGATGCCGGGCAGATCGGCGACCATCAGACGCGCGACGCGCGCCGCAGCAGCGACGCCCCGATGACGGTGAAGAGCAGGTTGGGTGTCCACGCGGCGGGGCCGGCGAGCCACGTCGCCGCGCTGCCGATCGACAAGAAGATCGTCGAGATCACGTAGTACACGAACACGATGGCGACGGCGAGTCCGAATCCGAGCCCGGTCCCGCCGCCGCGCACGGGACGGAGCCCGAACGGCACGGCGATCAGGGTGAACACGAACGCGGCGAACGGGCGAGCGAGCTTCGATGCATAGGTTGCGGTGAAGAGATTGCGCTGCTGAGGCGAGAGCTGTCCCGAGTCGAGACGTTCCTTGATCTCGGCGCGCGAGAGGTCCTCCGGGTTGGTGATCTCGATCTTCTGCTTCGCGATCTGGTTGGGGCGTTCGCCGATGTCGACGATGGTGTGCGCCGCCGCGGTCGACTCGACGCTGCCGTCGGCGCCGAAGTGGTACGTCGTCGAGTTCTCGAGCGTCCAGGTCGGCGGGACGTACCGCGCGCGGTCCGCGACCGTCAGCTCGCTGGGCTTCTGGTGCGCGTCGTAGGTGATGACCGTGACGCCGAGGAGCGTCTGCGTCGGGATGTCGAGCCCGCTGGCGATCGTGACCTGCTTGCGCCCGCCGGGCAGCGGCGTCACCGCCTGCAAATTGGACGACGCGGGCGAGATATGCTCGATCGCCTGTTGCCGGATGTACGCCGCCCGGTCGTTGGCGAGCGGGACGAACAGCTCTTGGACCATGAGCGCGAGCAGCGAGACGACCAGCCCGACCAGCAGCAGCGGGGCGACGATGCGCGACAGCGAGATCCCGCCCGCCTTCATCGCGGTGATCTCGCTCTCGCTCGACAGCCGCTGCATCGCGAGCAGCGTGCCGAGCAGCATCGCCATCGGGATCACCAGCAGCAGAAACTGCGGCATGTCCCACAGGAAATACTCGACCGCCGCCCAGAGCGGCGCGTGTTCTTCCGAGACGAGCCGGCCGATCGCGAGGATCTGCGTCGCGACGAAGATCAGGGTGAACGCCGAGAGACCGAACAGCGACGGTCCGCCGAGCTCGCTGACGAGGTAGCGGTCGAGGATCGTCGCTCGCCACGGTGCGCGCGGCCGCGTGTGTCCGAGCGCCCGGGTCTGCGTCACAGGCGGAAACTCTCGCCGAGGTAAAAGCGCCGCGCGACCGGCGAGTCGAGCACGTCTTGCGCCGTCCCGCTGACCTCGATCTTGCCGTCGTTGAGGATGTACGCGCGGTCGACGATCGCCAGCGTCTCGCGCACTTGATGGTCGGTGATCAGGATGCCGAGCCCGCGATCGCGCAACTGGCGGATCATCGCTTGGATATCGGCGACCGCGATCGGGTCGATCCCGGTGAAGGGTTCGTCGAGCAGCAGGAACGCCGGTTCGGTCGCGATCGCGCGGGCGATCTCGACCCGGCGCCGTTCACCACCCGAGAGCGAGTCGCCGCGAGCGTCGACGAACTGCGCCAGACCGAACTCTGCCAACAGCTCGGGGAGCCGGCGCTCGCGTTCGGCGCTCGGAACGCCGTTCATCTCCCAGATCAAGCGCAGGTTGTCGCCGACCGAGAGTTTCCGGAAGATCGAGTTCTCCTGCGAGAGGTAGCCGATCCCGGCCCGCGCCCGCTCGTGCATCGGCGCGCGGGTGATCTCGCGGGCGCTGCCGCCCCGTTCGAGCACGACGGTGCCGCCGTCGGGCCGGATGAGCCCGACGACCATGTAGAACGTCGTCGTCTTCCCGGCCCCATTGGGTCCGAGCAGCCCGACGACCTCGCCGCGGCGCACCTCCGCGCTGATCCCTTTGACGACGGTCCGCTGGGCGTAGCGCTTCTCGAGATCGCGCATGACGATCCGGTCGGGCTCGGTCACGCGCCGCCCCCAGTCACGCGCACATCTTGCAGCTTGACGTCGCCGTCGAGATGCTGGCCGCCCAGCTGCAAGCCGTTCGGCGCGCTGAGCTGCACGTTGCCGTCGCCCCGAAAGCGCTCGGTGCGGCCGTTGTAGGTCAGCGTGTCGCAGGTCAGGATGCTGCCGCTGCTGGTATGGGCATGGACGCCTCCGCTCATCACCACCGTTTTGTCCCGCTCGAAGACGCGGGCCTTCGGCGCGTCGGCGATCGTCGTCGTCCCGCTCTTGTCGGCGAAGGTGACGTGCGGCTGCTCCAGCTCGCCGCTCCCCTGCTCGGTGCCGTAGCGCTGTGCGACCCCCGACAGCGCGCGGATCGTGTAGACCTTGCGCCCGTGCAGATTCTCCACGATGGTCACGTACTGCCCGTTGCCGCCGCGCGTTTCAACGCGGATCGGTACGGCCGTGGGGGTCGCCGATGCGGCCGGAGCGGTCGACGCCCGCGCGCCGGCCGAACCGCTTGGCGGGGCGTGCGGCGCGCAGC
>CALEOJ010000317.1 GCA_937910425.1 uncultured candidate division WPS-2 bacterium | reverse complement strand
CGTCGAGCGGCGAGTCGATGCGGGCCCGATACTCGACGACCAGCGTCGCGCCGGCCGCGAGCGCCGTCGAGGCGATCGTCGCGTTGCCGAACCCGAACGGGTCACCGCCGCGCTCGTCGATCGTGACCTCGCGGCCGTCGATGCGCGCGCTGCCGCCGACATAGCTCGTCCGGTCGGGGACCGGCAGCACGACGACGACGTCGTGCGCGGTCGCGTGGCCGCTGTTGTGGACGCGCGCCGCGACGTGAATCTCCTCGCCCGGCTCGGGGACGCGGACCGCTTCGAGCGCTGCGACGGTCTCGGGGTTCTCCAGCTCCGGCGCGCTGTCGGCAACGAGCCGCACGACGTTCGAGCCGATGACTTCCGTCTCGTTGCTGACGAGCGCGGCCTGCAGCTCGATCGCGGCCCCGTTCTCGATCGTCGGCGCCACGACGTAGGCCAGGTTGATGCGGCGTTCGACGCCCGGCGGAACCTCGCCGACGTCGGCTCCGTTGGGCCCGAGCAGGCTCGTCTCGCCGCGGACGTCATCGAGCGCCCGGTCGTCGACACGCGCGCTGCCCGGTACGTAGCGCAGGCCGTCGGGCAACGCGAAGCGGACGCGCAAGCCGGTCGCGGCGGCTCCGCCGAAGTTGTAGAATGCGAACGTCGCTCGGACGGTCGTTCCAGGTTCGACCGTTCGGTCAGGAGAAACGACGAGCGTTCGTAGCCCTTCGGGTAACGACGGCGCGCCCGGCGCGAAAACTTCCGTCAGGGTCCGCATCAGTTCCGCCCCCGTTCGGCGATCCCGCGTCGCCGACCTCGCTTGTAGGTTTGCCATGACGACGATCGCCCACCACGCCGACTATCTCTGCGCAGCCGTGTCACGGCTCGGCTCCGAGAGCGCCTTCCAGGTGCTCGCCCGCGCGAAGGCGATCGAGGCGACGGGACGGCGCGTCGTCCACATGGAGATCGGTGAGCCTGATTTCGACACGCCGGACCACATCAAGGAAGCCGGCATCGCGGCGATCAGGGACAACTACTCCCACTACACACCATCGGCAGGAATCCCGGAGCTTCGGGACACGATCGCCGCCCATGCCAGCAGTTTTCGCGGGCTTAGTGAGCCCTTTACCCGCGAGCACGTCGTCGTCGGCGCCGGCGCGAAGCCGATCATCTGGAACCTGCTCTCGGCCCTGCTCGACCCCGGCGACGAGCTGATCTACGCCGACCCGGCCTATCCGGCGTACGCCTCGGCGGCCGGCTATCTCGAGGCGAAGGCCGTCCCGGTCCACCTGCTCGAGGCCCGCAACTGGCGGCTCGATCTGGACGAGCTCGCCGCGAAGATCACCCCCAAGACCAAAGCGCTCGTCATCAACTCGCCGCACAATCCGACCGGCGGCGTCCTGACCCGCGACGATCTCGAGGTCATCGCCGAGCTTGCGCAACGCCATCGCTTCCTCGTCATCGCCGACGAGATCTACTCGCGCAACATCTACGGCCCGAGCTTCGTCTCGATCACCCAGATCGAGGGGATGCGCGACCGCACGATCATCGTCGACGGGTTCTCGAAGGCCTATGCGATGACGGGCTGGCGGCTCGGGTACTGCATCGCGCCGAAGGCGATCGCCGAAACGGTGACGCTCTTCAACAACAACACCTTCTCGTGCGTCGCCACCTTCGTGCAGCGCGCCGGGATCGCGGCGCTGACCGGCGACGACGGCCCGGTGCAGCAGATGAACGCGACGTTCCGCGAGCGCCGCGACGCGATCGTCTCGGGTCTGAACGCGATCCCGGGCGTCTCGTGCACGATCCCCGAGGGCGCGTTCTACGCCTTCCCCAACGTCTCGAAGATCACCAGCGACGACAAGCACCTGGCGCAATGGCTGCTCGACAACGCCGGCGTCGCGTGCCTGGGCGGCTCCAGCTTCGGCGCGGCCGGCAAGGGCTATCTGCGCTTCTCGTACGCGGCCTCGCTCGACGACATCGGCTGGGCGCTCGATCAGCTGCGCGACGCGCTCCCGCGGTATCACGCCTAAGTACTCTGACCGGCTCATGACCGTCGACGATACGAGCCGCCGCGGGCGAGCCGATCACGAGGGGCGGATCATCCTCGACGACGAGGGAACCCCGGTCGGATTCTGGTCGCTGAGCGTACACGACGGCGGCTGGCTCGTCGAGCTCGTTCGCATCGTCGCGATCGCGCCGCGCCGCGGGATCGGCGGCTGGGCGCTGAAGCGCATGGTCGACCGCGCGTTCGACGATCTCGGCGCGCACCGCGTCTATCTCGAGGTCACCGCCGACAACGCAGCGGCGCACGCCCTCTACGAACGGGCCGGCTTCGTGCTCGAAGGAACGTGGCGCGACGGCTACCGCGACGAGGCGACCGGAACGTTCAAGGACCTCTGCGCCTACGGGATGCTCGCGCGCGACCGCTAGCGCGTCAGTCGATCAGCTTCATCGCGCGGCGGACGTCGCGCATCGTCGCGTTGGCGACCTCGCGCGCCTTCGCGCTGCCGTCCCGCAGGATCAGATCGACACGCGCGCGGTCGATCGACGCGCGCCGCTCGCGAGCCGGACGCAGGAGCGCGTTGAGCGTCTCGGCGAGCTCCGACTTGCAGTCGACGCACCCGAGCGCTCCCGACGCGCAGGCTTCGCGGATCTCGGGGACGCGCGCCGCGTTCGAGTAGTGGTGCAGCGCGAACACCGGACAGATCTCGGGCCGGCCCGGGTCGTTCCGCCGGACCTTCAGCGGGTCGGTGATGTACGAGCGCACTTTCTTGATCGTCGTCGCCTCGTCGTCGGCGATATCGATCGTGTTGTGATACGATTTCGACATCTTGCGGCCGTCGGTTCCGGGGACCGCCGGGAACTCGGAGAGCAGCCCCTGCGGTTCGACCAGCGTCGCGCCGTAGAGATGGTTGAAGCGCCGCACGACTTCGCGCCCGAACTCGAGATGCGAGAGCTGATCCTTCCCGACCGGAACGATATCGGCGCGAAAGACCGCGATGTCGCACAGCTGCAGCAGCGGGTAACCCAAGAAGCCGTACGTGGCGATCTCCGGACCGAGCTCCTCGATCTGGTCCTTGTAGGTCGGCACGCGCTGCAGCCACGAGACCGGCACGATCATCGAGAGCAGCGCGTGCAGCTCGGTGATCTGCGGTACCGCCGATTGCAAGAAGATGGTCGAGCGCGCGGGGTCGATACCGGCAGCGAGCCAGTCGAGGATGAGATCTTCGCGCGCGTCGCGGATCTGCTGCGGCTGTTCGAAGGCGGTGGTGAACGCGTGCAGGTCGGCGACCTCGAAGAATGTCTCCGCCGTCGTACTGAGCTCGACCCAGTTGTTCAACGTCCCGAGCAAGTGGCCGAGGTGAAGCCGCCCGCTCGGCCGGTGGCCTGACATGACGCGGGAACGCACTGGTGACGCGGGTTTCTCGACGTTCATCGCTGCTCGGTGGGCTATCTTGCGTGGCACCTGGGGCCGTGGTAGTATCCACGCATAATCGACCGGTTCTCGATCCCCGCGCGGTCCCGTCTCCGTGGCTTCACCACACCAAGGTACTCAGCGAGTCGAAACCAGGCCTATCTCAAGGAGTGAACTCGCTTGTATACCGATGAACGGCTGACCTGCATCGACTGTGGCACGGAGTTCGTCTTCACCGCCGGCGAACAGCAATTCTTTGCGACCAAGGGCTTTGCGAACAAGCCCAACCGCTGTGCCGATTGCCGCACCGCGCGGAAGAACGCGCGTCAGAACGACGGCGGCGGCCGCGGCGACTCCGGCGGCGGCTCCGCGCGCGAGATGTTCAGCGTGACGTGCAGCAGCTGCGGACAGGCGGCGGAGGTGCCGTTCCAGCCACGGGGCGACAAGCCCGTGTATTGCCGCGACTGCTTCCAATCGCAACGGTCGAATCGTTGACCGAACCACCCTAGGTGGTGTTGAACCGTGCGGCGTGGGTGCCGGCGAAGGGGGTTGCGCGGGCGATCGCTTCGCGGACGCGGTGGCGGGCATGTTCGATCGCTTCGCTGAGCGGTGCACCGCGGGCGAGACCGGCGGCGATCGTGACGGCGAGGAGGTCGCCGGTTCCGCGCAGCGTGCCGGCGACGCGGTGGGACGGAAGCGTGCGCACGCCGTTCGCGTCGGCGTAGACGTCGTACGGATCGCCGTCGAGGTGGCCGCCTTTGATCAATGCGGCGTGCGCGCCGAGCACGACGAACGCACCGGCGGCGTCGCGCATCGCGTCGATGTCGGCGATCGTGCGGTCGAGCAGCGCTCCGGCTTCGTCGAGGTTCGGCGTGACGAGCGTGGCGCGCGGGATCAGCGCTTCGAGCAGTGCAGCGCGCGTCGCGGCGTCGCCGAGTGGGTCGCCGTTCGATGCGGCGAGGACGGGGTCGAGGACGACGGGGATCGCGGGATAGTCCGCGAGCGCGGCGGCGACCGCGTATACGGCTTCGGCCGACAGGAGCGCGCCGACGTGAAACGCATCGACGTTCGCTTCGCGCAGCGCGGCGAACTGGGCGCGGATCGTCGCAGCGTCGATCGCCGCACGCGCCGTGACGCACGCTGCGTCTTGCGCGGTCACGCCGGCGACGACGCAGACCGGCCGCACGCCCTCGTCGGCGAGGGCGAGCGCCGCGAACGCGAGGCCGGCGAAGGCGAGCGGGTGCGTCGTTCCGACCGTCGCGACGACGGTCACGCGCCCGCATTCTCCCAGCGGCGCACGAGCTCGCGCGCCGCCGCTTCCACATCGTCGCAGATCAGCGCCGAGATCACAGCGGCCATCTGCGCGCCTGTTTCGCGGACATGCGCGATCGTGTGCGCGCCGATCCCGCCGATCGCCGCGCACGGCAACGCTGTCGCGCCCACCACTGCGCGCACGCCGCTGAGTCCGATCGGGAGACCGGCGTCGTGCTTCGACGGCGTAGCAAACGCGGGGCCGGCCGCGACGTAGTCGACGAGCGCGGGATCGGCGGCTCGCGCCTCCTGCGGCGTCCCGCACGAGAGCCCGATGACGGCGCTGCCGAGCGCGCGGCGCAGTTGCGGCAGATCGAGCGACGCGGCGTCTTCCTGACCGAGGTGAACGCCGTCGGCGAGCCGCGCGAGGCGCACGTCGTCGTTGACCAGAGCGATGCCGCCGGCGGCGCGGACCCGGCCGACGATTGCGAGCAGCGTCGCGCCGTCGATCCCGTTCTTGGCGCGGACCTGGACCAACCGGATCCCGCCGCGCAGGAGCGCCTCGGTGAACGCGATCGGCTCGACCCGGTCGGGGTCGACCAGCGCGTAGACGCCCTGCAAATGCGAACGAGGAGCGTCACCGCCCCTCGTCGTCGCCATTCGAGAGAAGACCCTTAGCCGAGCGGAGCCGTTGGGCTGACGACCACGACGGTGATCGAGCCGGAGTTTTGCGCGCCGCCCCCGATGGGGGTAGCCGTGACGACCACGCAGTACGGATAGGCCGGCGTGAGCGCCGAGGCGCCGACCGGCGTCGGGATGATCGTCGGCGGGATGAACTCGATGTTCGACTCGTTGGTCGGGTCGATCGCGATGTAGATGCCGAAATCGGCCGTGTAGGGGACGACCGTACCCGACTGCGTGATGGTGACCGTCGCGCACGGCCGCGTCTGGTTTCCGTCGCTCGTGAAGTTGTAGGTCATGCCGGTCGTCAGCGCGGCGCTCCACTTGAACCTGTTGGAGTTGATGAACCCGTTCTGCGACCCTTGCACCGCAACCGCCGTCAGGGGGAGTCCGGCTCCGGGCAGGACCCGGGCCAGGTTCGTCGGGCCGACCACCGTCACGATGACGCGGTCCGGGGTCGCGCTGCTGTTGAAGTTCAGGACCGAGCCGCCCCCGCTGCACGCACCGAGCGTGAGAACGCCGACGACTCCCAAGGACTGGACGATGCGACGCATGGATCGACTCCCGTAAGCACGGAAAACACCGGAGGCCTCTCTCGAAGTCGCCGCCGGGCGGTGCGACCGTTCCGTAGGCTGCAAGTCGGTTCCTCTCTCGACCGGATTCGCCTAGGCGCCGGGCGCGATCTGGACCGTCAGCTCGAACGGCTCGTCGGCGCCCTCCCGCAGCGCCGGCGCCAGCGTGAGGGACCAGGTACGTTTCACGTCGCCCAGCCGCCCGGAACTGAAGGCCAGCAGACCGGTATACCGCGAGTTTGGCGCCAACCGGATCCCCTCGTAGAGCCGCTTGTCGGTGACGGTCCAGTCCTTCGTGGCGAGGATGCGGTACACGCCTCCGCGATCGTCGCGTAATATGCTCTTGCCGTACGGCAGCAGCGTCACGAAGTTGTCCCCCAGGTTCGTGAAGGTGATCACGACGTCGATCCGGTCAGGGAAGAAGTCGACCTTCTTGACCATCACGCGCAGCCCCGACGCATCGATCGTCGAGGCCGACGCGAACGCGCGGTACGGCTTGCCCGGATCCTTCACGTGCAGCGTACCGTGCTCCGGCAGAATCCCGATCGGGACGACGGCGTCGATCTCGTGCCGCGCGTCGTCCGCATGGTCGACGAACCCGATGTGCTCGCGCACGAAGTACACTCGCCCCCGGTCGTCGCCGCGTGCGCCGACGACGGAGGCGCTCTTGAGCACGAAGCCGTCGGCATCGAAGACGCTCTTGTACGACGCAGCGCTGCCGAAGTAAGCGCGCTCTTCATCGGTAAGCAGCGCGAACGCGTCGTCGTAGCGCGCGCCGCGTAGCGCGTCGACGTAGCGCTTGACGACGCCGGTCTGCGCGTTGTTCGGCACCGGCCCGTAGTTCGGCCGCTGTTGCGGTGCGGGCGACGCACCGAGCAACGCGGTGCAGAGCAGCGCGCACGCGGTGCGCCCAAAGGCTCTCACGACGATTCTCCCAGCAGCAGGTCGACGATTCGCATCAAATCGGCGGCATCGGCGTAGCGCAGCTCGACCGTCCCGCCGCGTTCCTGGCGGACGACGCGCACGTTCGTCGCGTACTTGTAGCGCAAGCGCTCGACGAATGCTTCGTCATCACTGCTCGCGCGCGGCGCGGATGTCGTTGCACGGGCACGCTTCGGCGTGCCGTCGTGCGCGAGCCGCTCCAGCGCGCGCACCGAGAGCTCCTCTTCGATCGCACGGCGCGCAACCGGCTCGCGCCGTTCCGGCGGCAGCGACAGGATCGCGCGCGCGTGCCCGGCGCTGAGCTTTCCGTCGCGCACGTACTGCTTGATCGCGTCAGAGAGCGAGAGCAGGCGCAATGCGTTCGCGATCGACGGCCGGCTCTTGCCGACCCGTTCCGCCACCTGTTCTTGGGTGAACGCATACGCTTCCATCAAGTGCTGAAAGCCCATCGCTTCCTCGAGCGCGTCGAGGTTCTCGCGCTGCAAGTTCTCGATGATCGCGACCTCGAGCGACTCGCGGTCGTCCGACGGCCGCACGATCCCCGGGATCGTCTCGAGACCGGCCGCCTGCGCGGCGCGAACGCGGCGTTCGCCGGCGATGAGTTCGTAGCCGTCGCCGTGCGCGCGCACGATCACCGGGACCAGGACGCCGAACGCGGCGATCGACGCACGCAGCTCCTCGAGCGAGGCCGCGCCGAACGTCTGGCGCGGCTGGCGCGGGTTCGGGCGGATCGATGCGAGCGGGATCTGCTGGAGGTCGCGCCGCGGCGGAGGCGAGGTGAGGTCGGCGGTCCCGCCTTCGCCGAGCAGCGCGCCCAGACCGCGCCCGAGACCGCGCTTCGCGCTCACGGCGCGAGCTCTCGGGCGAGCGAGAGGTACGCCTGCGCGCCGCGGCTCTTCACGTCGAAGAGGATCGCGGGCTTTCCGTACGACGGGGCCTCCGAGAGACGGATGTTGCGCGGGATCTGCGTTTGGAACACGCGGTCGGGAAAGTAGCGATGAACCTCTTCCAAGACCTCGGTCGCCAGCTTGGTACGTCCATCGAACATCGTGATCAACACTCCGCGAATCGTCAGGTCGGGATTGAGCCCCTCTTTGATCCGCCTGACGATCGCGACGAGCTGGCTGAGCCCTTCGAGCGCGTAGTACTCGGCCTGCACCGGGATGATCACTTCGTTCGCCGCGGTCAGCGCGTTGATCGTCAGCAGGCCGAGCGAGGGCGGACAGTCGATCAGCACCTCGTCGTAGTCGTGGACGATCTTCGTGAGGGCGGTCTTGAGCCGGTTCTCACGCTGGAGCGTCGAGACGAGTTCGACCTCGGCGCCGGCCAGGTTCAGCGTCGCGGGGACGATAAAGAGGTTTTCGACCTCGGTGGGGCGCGTGACATCGGCGATCGCGTCGTGCTGGAGCAGCACGTTGTAGATGTCGCGCTCGACGACGCGCTTGTCGACCCCGACCCCTGTCGTGGTATTTCCCTGCGGGTCGATATCGACGACGAGAACGCGCCGACCCAGCAGCGCCAGCGACGCGCCGAGGTTGACGGCGGTCGTCGATTTCCCGACTCCACCCTTTTGGTTGACGATCGCGATGATGCGCGCCGTCCTCTGCATCGGAACAACCGCGGACAAGAAAACCGACCTACCGGGACGTGGAGAAGTGCTCGTCGATGTAGCGTTCTGCACGCTCGGCGAGCGAGCCCGCCTCGTTCCGAGACGGGTCATCGGTGACCTCCTCGAACAGCGCCTGGAGCACCTCCCCGACGCGGTGGTCGCCGCGAAATCCTGACGCCACCAGCCCTTTTCGCTCCAGCAGCGTGATGACGTCGCGACCCGAGAGCGCGAGGTCGCGAACGCTGAAGGGCGGTCCCTCCGCGAGCACCGCGGCGATGCGCGCCTGGAAGCGTTCGTTCGAGTCGTCGCGTTGGGGCAGCCCCGAGCCGAGCACGTCCGCCCAGCGGAGCGCGAAGAGCCGGTCGAGGTGTTCCGGACCGATCCGGCGGGCGAACCGGCGCAACGTCTTGTCCTGCGCGTCGGGGTCGGCCGCGTACATGTGGTGCCGGATCAGGTGCGCGACCGTGTCGACGAGTTCGGCCGGCAGCCGCAGCTTTGCCAGCATTGGCAGCACCATCTCGGCGCCGACGTGCTCGTGCTGGTAGAACGAGTTTCCGCGCCCGTCTTCGCGCGGCGCGGCGGTTCGCGGCTTCCCAACGTCGTGCAGCAGCGCAGCAAGCCGGAGCGTGACGTCGCCGGGGGGCGCGGCGTCGACCGTCGCCAGGTTGTGCCGGTAGACGTCGTACGCATGCCAGTCGTTCTGGTCGACGCCGATCCCCTCGAGGAGCTCGGGCCAGAGCCGCTCGAGGACACCCGTCGTGCGGAGGATCTCGAGCCCGACCGACGGAGCCGGGGCGGCCATCAGTTTGCCGATCTCCTCACCGACGCGCTCCGCGGAAACCGTCGTGACGAGCGCCGCGGCCGCGCGCATCCCCGCCTCGGCCCGCTCGGTAAGCGCGTAGCCGAAGCGCGCCGCGAACTGGGCGGCCCGCAGCATGCGCAGCGGATCTTCCTCGAACGCGCCCGCGTCAACGATGTCGATCCGGCCGAAGCGGATATCTTCGATCCCGCCGTGCGGGTCGGCGATCTCGTCGTCGGCGAGCCGGCGCGCAATCATGTTCATCCGGAAGTCGCGACGCTGCAGGTCGTCCGCCAGCGGCACGTCGGGGCCGGCCTCGACCGCGAACTCCTTGTGGCCGGTTCCGGTCGAGTGCTCGCGCCGCGGGAGCGCAATGTCGGCCTCCCCGGCCGGATGCCGGAATTTGAGGACCGCGAACGAGGCTCCGACGACGTCGACCCGACCCATCTGACGCAGCGCCGCCAACAGCGCCTCGAGCGGGATCCCGGTGACGACGTAATCCAGGTCCTTCGGTGGGCGCTCGACCCCGTCGAGCCGGGTGCGGAACTCGTCGCGGACCCGCCCGCCGACGGCATAGACCGATCCCGCGGGCAGGGCAGCGATCAGAACATCGTCGAGAAGATGGCGCACGGACGGCCTATTTTAGCTCGGCACCCGTCGATTCAGCCAGCGCACGGTTCGAATGTTCCACGGTGAACGTTACTTTGTATTGCAGGGTGACGTTCATCGTGGAACGTCGCCACTCAGGGCCGCTAGGCCAGACAGAGCGGGCGCTTTGCCGGGATGCCGTTCTTGCGCGGAAAGCGCGGCCCGGTCGGCGCGGTCTTCCGCAGGATGAGGATCCGGCGGTCGCCGTCGAGGGCTCGCTCCTCGACCAGCTCGGCGCCGAGCACCAGAGCCGCGTCGGCGACGGCATTTCGCTCCTTGGCCTCGAGGCCGCCCCGCTGGAGCACCGCCCGGCCGCCGACGGCAAGGAACGGAACCGTCAGCTCGGCGACCGCCGGCGCGGTGGCGACCGCACGCGCCGTCGCGGTCCGGTACGCCTCGCGCCGCGCGGGGTCCCGTCCCGCGTCCTCGGCACGCGCGTCGACCACCTCGCCGTGGATGGCGAGTTCGATGAGCGCCCGCCGCAGGAATGCGGCCCGCTTCTTGATCGGCTCCAGGAGCGTCACGCGGGCGCCGGTCGCGAGCGCCAACGGTATCCCCGGGACGCCGTTGCCGGAGCCGACGTCGATCAGTGGGGACTCGACGTCGTCGCGCAGCGTCAGCGCATCGAGGATGTGGGCGGCGAACGCCGTGCCGTCCTTGGCGCCGGTCAGGTTGAGACGCCGGTTCGCCTCGAGGACGAGCGCCGCAT
>CALEOJ010000316.1 GCA_937910425.1 uncultured candidate division WPS-2 bacterium | reverse complement strand
CGCACGTGCGCGCGCCGAGCGGCGTGCCGCGCTGATCGCCTACGTCGTCGCCGGCGATCCCGATCGCGACACGACCCTGGCCGTCATCGACGCGCTGACGCAGGCCGGCGTCGATCTTGTCGAGCTCGGCATCCCGTACGGAGACCCGCTCGCCGACGGTCCGACGATCGCCGCCGCGGGCCAGCGCGCGCTGTCGAACGGGATCAAGTTCGCCGACTCGATCGAAATGGCGGCTGCGGCGCGCGCGCGCGGTGCGGCGCCGGTGCTGTTCTTCACCTACGTCAACCCGGTCGACCGCTACGGTGCCGAACGTTTCGCGCGCGATGCGCGTGACGCGGGCGCGGTCGGTGCGATCGTCCCCGATGTCCCTCTGGAAGAGCTCGACGCCTTCGCGCCGCCGCTGCGCGCCGCCGGACTCGCGATCCCGCTCCTCATCGCGCCGACGACGCCGGCGCCGCGGGCCGCGCGGATCGCGTCGGAATCGAGCGGCTTCGTCTACCTCGTTTCGCGATTGGGTGTCACCGGCGCTCGGCGGGAGCCGGACGTCGCCTGGGCTGCCGACACGATCGAACGGCTGCGCTCGGCGACGACGCTGCCGCTCGCGGTCGGGTTCGGGATCTCGACGCCGGCGCAGGTCGCGGCGGTCGGCGCAGTGGCCGACGGCGTCATCGTGGGGAGCGCACTGATCGACGCATACGCCGGTTCCCGCGGAGCCGAGGCGGCGCGCAAGGCAGGCGCCTACGCGGCATCGCTCCGCGCCGCGCTTCCTCGGCGCGTCTGACTACCCACGCAGCACTGACAAACCGTGTCACCCAGAGCCTGACGAAGGGTGGAAAACCCACGTCAACTGCCGTTCCAGGCAGGAATCGTTCCCGTCGGGGCGCATCGACCGTGCAGTTTTGTTCCCCGTTCCCGTCGGAGGACGTGTTTGATGCAGCTTCGCCCCATCGCAGCGCTTGGCGCGCTGATATTGGCCGCCGGGCTCGCGGCGCCATCCGGCCCCGCAGCCGCCGCAGGCGATACCATCGTGTTCGGTTCCCCGGTCTCGCTGACCGGATCGCTCACGAAGGAAGGCCACCTCACCCAAGAGGGCTACGAGCTGTGGAAGAATTACGTCAACGCGCACGGCGGGATCAAGGTCGGCGGTAAGACGTACAACGTCGACATCAAGTACTACGACGATGAGTCGAAGAACGACACCTCGGCGCAACTGGCGGAACGCCTGATCGATCAGGACCACGTCAACTTCCTGCTCGGCCCCTATGGTTCGGGCACGAGCTTCACCGTCGCGCAGATCGCCGAGCGCAAGAAGATCCCGATGGTCGAGGGGAACGGCGCGGCCGAGAAGATCTTCAATCAGGGCTTCAAGTATACGTTCGGCGTCCTCTCGCCGGCGCGGCGATACCTCGAGGGCATCCTGCAAATGACGAAGGCGCAGAAACCGCCCGCGCAGACCGTCGGGATCACCGCGGCGAGCGACGCCTTTTCGCAGGAGGTCGCGCAGGGCGCCGCGGCGTGGGCCAATGCGAACGGGATGAAGGTCGTCTACAACAACAAGTATCCGGACACCGCGACCGATGTATCCTCGATCATCTCCGCGCTCAAGGCGACCAATCCCGACGTGATCCTCAACGCGGGTCATCTCCAGGACGCCCTGCTCGTGCAGAAGGGTCTCAAAGAGCAGAACGTCATGGCGAAGGCCTACGGCTACTCGGTCGGTCCCGACACGCCCGACTTCGCGAGTTCGCTGGGCAAGGACGCAAACGACGTCTTCGGCGGCGCGCAGTGGTCGGACGCGGTGAAGTACAAGGGTGCGCCGGGGTTCTACCAGACCGCGCAAGAGTACGCGAAGGCGATCGACGCGGCGTACCACCATCGCGCCGACTATCACAACGCGGAGTCTACGGCCGCGTGCCTGGCGTTCCAGTACGCGATCCAGAAAGCGGGCTCGCTCGATACGGAGAAGGTGCGCGACGCGCTCGCCAAGCTCGACGTGACGACGTTCTACGGCATCATCAAGTTCGACAGCCGCGGTATCAACCTGTACAAGCCGATGGTCGTGAATCAGATCCAGAACGGTCGCCTCACGACGGTGTGGCCCGCGCTGACCGCGGACGGAAAGCCGAAGTACCCGGCGCCACCCTGGGGCCAGCGCTAGCCTGACCCGCCCGTGCACCTCTTCGCGCAGGATCTGGTCAATGGAATCCTCGCCGGCGGAATCCTGGCGGTCGTCGCGCTGGGATTCTCGCTGGTGTGGGGCATCATGAACATCATCAACCTCGCGCACGGTGCGTTCTTGATGCTTGGGGCGTACCTGACGTACCAGCTCTTCGCGAGCTTCCACGTCGACCCGTTCCTGTCGCTGCCGATCTCGTTCGTCGTGCTCTTCGCGCTCGGGTATTTGATCCAAACCTATCTCATCAACTGGGTAGCGCGCGCGCCGATCCTCACCATCTTCCTGCTGACGTTTGGGTTGTCGCTGCTGATGGTGAACATCGCGCTGATCGTGTGGACGGGCGATCAGCGCGGCGTCACGACGGCCTACTCCGGTGCGAACTTCACCATCGCCGACGTCACCGTCCCCTGGACGAAGCTGTTCACGCTGCTGGCCGCGCTGGCGATCACCGGGATCATGCAGCTCTGGCTGACCCGCTCGAAGACCGGCCGTGCGATCCGCGCCACCTCGATGGACATCGGCGCGGCGCAGCTCTCGGGCGTGCGGGTCGCGCATATCTACGCGATCGTGTACGGGCTCGGCGCCGGGCTCGCCGGCGTCGCCGGGACGCTGATCTCGCTGTCGTACGCGGTCAATCCGGGGATGGGCGATCCGTTTCTGATCAAAGCGTTCGTGGTGTGCGTGCTCGGCGGCCTCGGTTCGGTCGAGGGCGCCCTCATCGGCGGACTCGTGTACGGGATCGTCGAGGCGTTCGCGACGCAGCTCGACTTCACGATCGGAACGCAGCACATCAGCGGATCGGGCTTACAAGACGCGATCGCTCTTGTCGTCCTGCTCATCGTGCTGATCGTACGGCCGACTGGGATCATGGGTAAGGCTACGGCGTGACGACGACGGCAGTGTTGCGGCGCATCGGGCTCGGCGGAATCACCGGCAGCCCCATCGCCATCGCCGTCGCCCTGGCCCTGATGGTGGTCCTCCTCGCTGTTCCGTTCGGTCACAACGGTTACCTCGAGATCGTGTTCCGTAACATCTTGATGTACGCGGCGATGGCGTACGGTTGGAACCTCATCGGCGGCTACACCGGATACGTTTCGTTCGGCCAGGTGGCGTTCTTCGGCGCGGGCGCGTACTGCTCGGCGGTGCTCTCGGCGCACGGCATCGACAATCTGTTCGCCGACGTCGCGCTCGCCTGCGTGGTCAATGCGCTCTTCGCGATCGTCGTCGGATTGCCCGTGCTGCGCCTCAAAGGACACTACTTCGCGATCGCAACGCTCGGCATCGCGCTGGCGCTGTCGGACATTGTCGCCAACCTCGACGCGCTCGGTGCCAGCAGCGGGCTGGCGGTGCATCATGTCGACGAGGCACATTTCTACGTCTACTACTACGCGATGTGGCTGGTCGCGCTGGCTACGATCCTCGGGACGTATTTCATCGCGCGCTCGAAGCTCGGCTTCGCGTTCGTCGCGATCCGCGAAAACGAGGAAGCGGCAGCGGTGCTCGGGATCGACGCGACGCGCTACAAGATCACGGCGTGGGCGATCAGCGCGATGATGGCCGGCGCCGCGGGAGCCGTGTTCGCGCCGGCCAACGGCTTCCTCGACCCGTCGATCGCATTCTCGGTCGACTCGAACGTCTTCCCGATCGTCATGGCGATCTTGGGCGGGGCCGGAACCGTCGCCGGACCGTTCATCGGCGCACTGATCCTGGCCGGCGCGAACGAGTTGCTGCAGCGATACTTCATCAAGATCCACACGCTGTTCTTCGGAGCGATGATCGTGATCGTCGTGCTGATCCTGCCGCGCGGTTTGGTGTGGCTGTTCGGCTTGAAGGGTGGCGCGCGCACGTGGCTCAAGAGCTTGACGGCGTACAAGGCATGACGGCCGCCGGCCAAACCGCCACCGGTGTGGCGCTCCGCATCAGCGATGTCGGGATGCGGTTCGGCGGGCTGTGGGCGCTCTCGGAGGTCAGCTTCGACGTCGAGCACGGGTCGGTCGTGGGGCTCATCGGTCCGAACGGTTCGGGCAAGACGACGCTGATGAACGTGGTCAGCGGGGTCTACAAGCCGACCACGGGATCGGTCACGTACGATGGGCGGCGCATCGCCGACGTCCCGACGCACGCCGTTTGCCATCTCGGGATTGCCCGCACGTTCCAAGTCGTGAAGCCCTTCGCGAGCCTGACGGTGCGCGAGAACGTCGCGGTCGGCGCGATGTACGGGCGATACGGCGGAAAGCGCTCGACGCGCGCGTCGTTCGAGCGCGCGCAAGAGCTGCTCGAGATCGTCGGTTTGGCGCGCGTCGCGGAGCGTGCGGCGAGCGACCTGACGATCCCCGACCGCAAGCGGCTCGAGGTCGCGAAGGCGCTCGCGCTCGATCCCGACGTACTCCTCCTCGACGAAGTGATGGCCGGGCTCAACGCCACCGAGGTCGAGGAGGCGCTCGAGCTCTTGCGCGACGTCAACCGGCGCGGTGTCACGCTGATCGTGGTCGAGCATCTGATGAAGGCGATCGTCTCGATCTCGACGACGATCATCGTGCTCGCTGAAGGCCGGAAGATCGCGCAAGGCGCTCCGGCCGACGTGCTCGCCTCGCCCCAAGTGATCGAGGCGTATCTTGGCTCTCGCTGGGTGAAGCGCCAGGAACAGCTCCGGATCATCGAAGCGGACCGCGAGGTCGCGGCGCGCGTGCAGCCGCCGGAGGCCGGCGCGTGACCGCTGCCGCAAACGCGTCGCGCACGGCGAAGGGGCCGCTGGTCATCGACAGCCTGTGCGCCGGCTACGGTGACACGCAGGTGCTCTGGGACGTCTCGCTGCACGTCGAGCAAGGCGAGGTCGTGGCGCTGATCGGCTCCAACGGCGCCGGGAAATCGTCGCTGCTCGGCGCCGTTAGCGGTGTCGTGAAGACGTGGAGCGGTACCGTTCGCTACGGCGAGCGGTCGCTGACGGGGCTGGAACCGGACCGCATCGTCGTCGCGGGCGTCCTCCAGGTGCCGCAAGGGCGTCGTCTTTTCGGCTCGCTGTCCGTCGAAGATAATCTGCGCATGGGCGCGTACCTGCGCAACGACCGCGAGGTCGATGCCGACCTCGAGCGGATGCTGACGCTGCTGCCGCAACTGCGCGAGCGGTACGACTACCTCGCCGGACGTCTCTCCGGTGGCGAGCAGCAGCAAGTCGCGATCGCGCGCGCGCTGATGGCGCGTCCGCAGCTGCTGCTGATCGACGAGATGTCGCTGGGGCTGGCGCCGGTGCTCGTCGACCAGCTCGTCGAGCTGCTCGCGCGGATCAACACCACCGGCGTCTCGATCCTCATCGTCGAGCAAGACGTGCAGACGGCGCTCGAGGTCAGCTCGCGCGCGTACGTGCTCGAGACGGGACGGATCACGCTGAGCGGCCCCTCGGCCGATCTCCTCGACGACCCGCAGGTGAAGAAAGCGTACCTCGGCGTGTGATGCGCCGGCGTGTGTTGGGTGTGCTCGCGCTTGCAACGATGCTGGTCGCTCTGCCGTTCGCGACGAGGGCCGCGATGATGCCGTGGGCACAGGGTGACCCGGTGCTCTGGCGCTGGATGCCGCACGGCGAGGACATGTTCCAACCCTGGCGCCGCGGCCTCACGTCAAATGCGCCGCTCGGCGACGGCGAGATGTTCGCGCTGCCCCGCGACGCGACGATCGTGTACGATCCGGCGCACCGCGTCGTGCTCTACTATCAAGGCTGCTGCGCGTACCAGGAGACCGTGCTCGCCAGCGTTCTCACGCCCCCACCGAAGCAGCTGCGGACAGCTTCGCTCGCCGCGTTGCGCACGGAGCGGGGGATCGGCCTGGGGTCGTCGCCGAATGCCGTCCGCCGCGCCTACGGTCGCGCACGCCTGCATCGCTCGACCGTGTCGCCCGGCTTGCGCGTCTTGTCGTACTATCGCGAGCAGCGCGTGCCGCACTCCTCGTCGTGCGGCTGGTTCGAGAACTTCGTGTTCCGAGCGAACCGGCTGACCGAGATTCAGGCAGTCCACAGTTGCTGAAATGGCCGCCGCGCTCGCCCCGCTGATCGACGCGCTCGTCCGTCACGACGGCGAGCCGCCGGCGACGTTGACCGATCCGTACGCGATCGTCCTGCACGAGAACGCCGGGTATCTGATCCCGGACGAGCGTCGCGACGACGTCTACGCGAGGCTCAACGTGCTCGCGCCGAATCCGGCGGCGCTGCTCGGCGCCGACCATGGCGCATTGCTCGCGCTCGCGCGCGACGGTGGGATGCGGCCGGAAGAGCGCGTCGAGCGCTGGCGCGAGATCGCCGAGATCACGCTCGAAGAGGCTGGCGTTTTCGGCGCGCATGCCGAGTCGCTGCGGCGCGCGTACGGGGTGCTTCGGCGGCACGGCAAGACTATCTGCCGCAACGCGCGGCCGGAATGTCCGCGCTGCCCGGTTGCGAAGACGTGTCCCAGCAGTACCGTGCGCCCGTAGCGGCGCGCTGCGCCGAGAAGAGGTTGCCGATGGACGCCATTACCGAGCTGCTCCGCCTGCCGTCGCCGGCGCCGAAGCCGCAGTCGCTCGCTTTCGACGGGACCACGCTGTGGATGGGTTCGCGCGAAACGCAGCGGATCTACGAGATCGATCCGGCGCGATGGACGGCGCACGACGAGACCGAGGTCCCCGGCGTACCGTGGGGGCTGACCGTCGCCGGTGACGAGCTGTTCGTCATTTACGGCGGCGAGGGACCCGACGACGACCGGGTCGTGCGCCGCTACGTCCCCGGCCGAGGCTTCTCAGGCCCGAAGATTCGTGCGCCGGACGGCACCGGCTCGCAGCTCGGCTGGGACGGCGACGTGCTCTACATCAGCCAGTGGTACAACAAGCGAATCCTCGGCGTTGATGCCACCGGCACGGTGCTGAGCACGATCGAGGTGCCGCATGGCATCTGTGGTCAAGTCGTCGTCGAGGGAAAGTTCTACTGCGTCACGACCGACGACTCAGAGCACGGCGACTACTGGCTGACGCGCGTCGACGCGCGCGGTGCAACACCGCAGTGCGACGACCTCGCCGTGATCCCGTTCCCCGCACGGGCGCTCGCCTTCGACGGTCACCGCTTCTGGACGAACCACCGCGAAGCCAACGAGATCATCGCCTTCGCCCGACCCGACGCCTAGGGCTTCGGCACCGTTGGGAGAGCGTCGTGCTCCCATTCCATCCAGGAGCCGTCGTAGACCGCGATGTCGTCGAAGCCGGCTTCGCGCAGCGCGAGCCAGGCGCCTGATGCGGAGACGCCGCTTCCACAGCTGACGACCGTGCGCGCGTGCGGATCCAGGCCGGCTTCGCGCACGAGGCGCTCCAGCGTCGCGGGATCCGCGACGCGGCCGCCGCGCGCGTCTTCGAGGAGCAAGTTTCCGCTGAGGCGCACGGCGCCGGTGATGTCGCGATCACGCTGTGCGTACGTTTGATCGCGCTGCGTCTCGAGCAGCTGCGCCGCGCCGCGGCCTTCGGCGATCGCAAGCACTTCGTCGCGCGTCGCGCGCAGCTCTGGATGCGCTCGTGGCGTGAACGTCGCAGGTGCGTACGCCGGCGCGTCGGTTTTGACCGGGTAGCCCGCAGCGGTCCAGGCCGGAAACCCGCCCGCGAGCACGTAGGCGTCGTCGTGCCCGTAGTAGCGGAGCATCCAGACCAGGCGCGCCGCGAAGGGGATCGTGCCGGCGTCGTATGCGATCACGATCGTGTCGTCGCCGATGCCGTGCTCGCCCATCACGCGCGCGAAGCGATCGGGCGGCGCAACGCGCGCGGCGTACGGCGTCGCCGGATCGCTCAGGTCGTCCGCGTAGTCGAGGTGCACCGCTCCCGGGATGTGGCCGGCGGCATACTGCTCGCGCCCGGAGGGCATCGCGACGACGCCGCCGTGCGGCACGCTGCGCGCATCGACGGCGTGGACGCGCGGATCGCCGCGATGCTCGGCCAGCCACTCGATGTCGACGAAGTCGCGTGGCACGCCGTTAGACCGGGATCGACGTAGCCGAGAGGTCGAACCGTTTCTCGGCGTCGTCGGCGATGTATTTACCGATCGCGAGCGAGGAGGTCGCAGCGGGTGAAGGCGCGTTGCGCACGTGCACGACGCCTTCCGCGCCCTCGAACACGAAGTCGTCGACCAGTTCGCCATCGGCGGTCATCGCCTGCGCGCGCACGCCGGCCGGGCCGGGGAGACAGTCCTCGGGCCGCAGCTCGGGAATGTAGCGCTGCAGCGCCTTGACGTAGGCCGAGCGCACGAGATCGCGGTACATCTCGCCAGCGCCCATCTCCCAATACTTGGTCGCCATCTTGAAGAAGCCGGGATACGTCAGCGCATCCCACAGCTCGACCGGATTGATGGTGAAGAACGAGTAGCCTTCGCGCGCGAACGCGAGGACCGCGTTCGGACCGAGCCAGATCGAGCCGTCCATGCGCGGCGTGAAGTGCACGCCGAGGAACGGAAACTCCGGGTCGGGGACGGGATAGATGTTGCCCTTGACGAGGTGCGACATTTCGGGCTTGAGGATCAGGTAGTCGCCACGGAACGGAACGATCTTAGGATCGACGCTGCCACCCGTCATCCGGCCGAGCTTGTCGCTATAGAGACCGCCGCAGGTGATGACCGACTTCGCCTGGATCTCGCCCTTCGGCGTCTTCAGCACGGTGATGCCGTCACGGCGCTCGATCCGCGTGACCTCGTGTCCGAGGTACATGTCGGCGCCCATCTCTCTGGCGTCTTCACCGTACGTGCGCGAGACGAGGCCCCAGTCGACGATCCCGGTGACCGGCGAGAAGATCGCCTTGATCCCGCGGCAGTGCGGCTCGCGCACGGCGATCTGCCCCTCGTCGAGCATCTCGAGCCCCTCGACGCCGTTCTGCTGGCCGCGGACCCACAGATCGTCGAGCCGCCCGAGCTCCGACTCTTCGGTCGCGACGATCAGCTTGCCGACATTCCGGTACTCGATCCCCTTCGCGTCGCAGAACTCCCAGGCGAGCTTCCGGCCTTCCGTGCAGAGCTTCGCTTTGAGCGAACCGGGCTTGTAGTAGATGCCCGAATGGATGACGCCGCTGTTGTGGCCGGTCTGGTGCTTGCTCCAGACGTCCTCTTTCTCGACGTTCGCGAGGCGCAGGTGCGGGTGGCGGAGCAGCAGTTCGCGCGTAGTGGCGAGACCGACGATACCCCCGCCGACAACAGCGATGTCGTAGACCATGTTCGGGATATTCTCTCAGGTGCGGGGGTCGTCCGCTACGACTTCGTTCCGGCGGGCTGCACCAGGGAACCGCACTCCGGATAGCGGAGCCGTCGGGGCTATGCTGACCGCGCCTCGCACCGTCTCGCCGTTTCACAACGAACCGATCCGCGACTTCACCGATCCCGCCGACCGCCGTTCACTCGAGGAAGCGCTCGTTCGTGCGCGCGCCGACGTAGGCCGAACGTATCCGCTCGTGATCGACGGCAAGAAGGTGCGCGGGACCGGCAGCATCGCCTCGATCAATCCGGCCCGGCCTAGTGAGGTCGTCGGCGCGGTCGACGAAGCGAGCCTCGCGCAGGTCTCGCAAGCGCTGGATGCGGCCACCGCGGCCTTCGCGCGCTGGAAGACCCGCAGCGCCCAGGAGCGGGCCGACTTCCTGTTCCGCGCCGCGGCCCGAATTCGGGAGACCAAGGACGACTGGAACGCGCTGCTCGTCCTCGAGGTCGGCAAGCCCTGGATCGAGGCCGAGGCCGACACGGCCGAGGCGATCGACTTCCTCGAGTTCTACGCCCGCGAAGCGCTCCGGCTGGCTGACCCGCCGCCGCTCACCCCGATCGCGGGGGAGCAGAACTGGCTGACGTACCTTCCGCTCGGCGTCGGGGTCGTGATCCCGCCCTGGAATTTCGCCTTCGCGATCATGGCCGGGATGACGTCGGCGGCGATCGTCACCGGGAACGCCGCGATCCTCAAACCGTCGTCCGACTCCGCCGTCATTGCAGCCCGCTTCGTCGACCTGATGTACGAGCTCGGCCTCCCGCCCGGCGTGCTCAACTTCATCCCGGGCGACGGGCCGATCGTCGGCGAGGCGCTGGTGAAGGACACGCGGACCCGCTTCGTCTCCTTCACGGGGTCGAAGGGGGTCGGGCTGCGGATCAACGAGCTGGCCGCGAAGACGCCGCCGGGGCAGCGCTGGATCAAGCGCGTGATCGCCGAGATGGGCGGCAAGGACGCGATCGTCGTCGCCGAC
>CALEOJ010000315.1 GCA_937910425.1 uncultured candidate division WPS-2 bacterium | reverse complement strand
GGACGCGGGAGAGCACGGGCGCGGTCAGCGAGGAGACGGCGGTCGCGATGGCGCGGGGGGCCCGCGAACGCCTCGGAGCCGACGTGGTGCTCGCCACGACGGGAATCGCCGGCCCTTCAGGAGGGACTCAGGAAAAGCCGGTAGGACTGGTATGGTTCGCGTTGGCATTTGGAGAGGGTGAGATCGAGACACGGAGGCTCACATTTCCGGGCAACCGTGCCGACATACGAGAACGCGCGACGGTCGCGGCGCTGGGCTTGCTCTGGCGCCGGATCGAACGTGACGTTCTCGCACAGACCGGCGTTCCGTAGAAAGCATGCGCATGACCGATCGTCCGATCCACCGTCTGCTCCCGATCCTCGCGGCGGCGATCCTCGCCGCGTGCAGCGCCGGTGGTGGCGGCAGCCATGTGACGCCGGCGACCCGGACCCCGACCCCGACCGCGACGCCGACGACCAACCCGCAGTGCACCGCGCTCTCGCCCCAAACCCTGGCCGGGAGCAGCGTCTACACGCTGACCTCCAATCCGACCGGCCTCGCGGTGCAGCGAAACGACCCGACCGTGACGACGGCGACCTGTACGTACTTCAGCGGGACAACGTCGACGACGGACACGCCGCAGAACGGGCCGCACCCTTGGAACTACGTGTTCGCGCCGGCTCAGGCCAGCCCGTACATAGTCAGCATCGCCCAACAGTTCAACGGAAACCACACGCTGTTCTACAATCAGGCCGGCGACTCGACCGGCGCGATCACGGTGAGCTCGCTGCAGTCGGTCCGCCGCAGCAGCGGCGCCGCGCGCAGCGTGAACGAGATTCAGCGCGGGATCCGCCGCTTCAACGGCCCGGGCATCGATGCCACCAACGTCCTGGTACGCTATCGCGGCACGGCTGCGCAGATGCGCGTGCGCTCGCAGCAGATCGCCGCGTCCGAAGGGACCACGAGCGGCTCCGAGATCACGACCGTCGGCGGCACGTACGAGCGCTTCGTTCGCGTCCCGGCCGCCACCGACGCGACTTCCTTCGCCGCCAAGCTGCGCACGCAGAGCGATGTCGCGGACGTCTTCCCGGTGCACAACCGCATCCCGCTCGGCCGCCCGGCTCTCCCCGTCAACGACCTGCACATGCAGAACACCGTCGACCAGTGGTACCTCTTCGCCGACGGCTTCCCGAACGCGTGGTCGTACAATTTGGGCGCAAGCGCGAAGATCGCGATCATCGACACGGGCGTCGATCTGACCAACACCGACCTCTCAGCGAAGATCGATTTCTCGAAGGGGTATCAGACGACGACCGCTCAAGACACGAACGGGCATGGCACGAACGTCTCCGGGATCGCCGGGTCGCTCACGAACAACTCGACCGGCTTCGCCGGTGCCGGGTACAACGTCCGCCTGTTCGCGTACAACATCTTCCCCGACGCTACGGCGACCAGCGACCAGCAGACGGCGACGGTCGCCGATGAAGTCACGGCGATCAACGACGCCGTGGCGCGCGGTGCCGACGTGATCAGCTTGAGCCTCGGTGCGGCGCAAGACTACGGAACGGACTTCAACAGCGCCGGGTTCGACCAAGGCGAGCACGACGCGCTCGAAGCCGCGATCACCTCGGGCGTCGTCGTCGTCGCCGCCGCCGGCAACAACGCCGACGGTGGCGAGGGTGGATTGCCGCACACCGTCCTCGATTATCCGGCCGCATACGACAACGTGATCTCGGTCGGTGCCACCTCCCTGCACGACACGGCGAACCCGGGTCAGTTCACGGGCGCAACCGAGTACGTCGCACCGTACTCGCAGTACGGTCCTGGACTCGGCGTCGTCGCGCCGGGCGGTGATCCCGGCAGCAACGACAAGAACCCGCTGCACTGGGTCTGGAACTACTCGACCTCGACCGCCAAGTTGCCGGCCGATCAGTGCACCACGCCGAGCCCGCCGACGTCCTGCACCGCGTTCTTCGCCGGCACCTCGCAGGCGACGCCGCAGGTCGGCGCCGCAGCCGCGCTGCTGATCTCGGCCGCCGGCGGTCATCACTCGCTCACCCCCGCCCGCGTGGCGCAGCTGATCGACGATACCGCCGACAACATCGGCGATCCGCATCAGGGCCACGGCCGTCTGAACATCTACAAGGCGATCGCGCTGCTGTTCAGCGACACCGGCGCCTACAGCGGACCTGTTGCGCAGAAGACCAGCCCCACGCAAGTCGTCGCGTTCGCCTACAGCAACTCCGGTGCGAACAAGCCGGTGATCCTCGACGCGAACTATCCGGGCGGTGTGCCGCTCGATGCGAGCGGCAACTTCCGGATCGGCGACGTTCCGGCGGCGACCGGGAACTACCGCGTCGGCGTCTGGTACGATGCGAACGGTGACGGGGTCATCAACGCCGGCGACCAGTTCGGCGTCGCAGCGGTCACCTGCAACTCGTCATCGAAGTGCACGATCGGCACCATCACGATGTCGACGGTGACCGCCGGGTTCACGCTGCCCTAGCCGGTGCGACCGTAGCCGATGGCCTCCAGCTGCCGCTGCGCAGCGAGGCCGTCGGCGAAGGTCGGAACCCCAGGCGTGCCGAGGTCGATGCGTTCCGCGAACGCGTCGAGCAGTGGGAGGAAGAACGGCAGGTTGCCGTGGATGACGGCGTGCTTCGCGTGCGGCGAGGGCGCGATCTCGAGCTCGTCCTCCTCGTCGTCCGCGATCGTGAACACGCTGAGGTCGCCGAAGAACGTTCCGTTCGCGACCGCGCTGCGCGTCTCGCCGTGCACGGCGACGGTCGTCGATTCGACCACCGTCGTCGCGTCGGCGCTGCAGCGCGCGACCAGCCCGTTGCCGTGGTCGGCGTAGGCGAACGCGCCGTCGGCGACGTCGCTCTCGACCGTCTCGCCGCCGGGACCGGTACGGCGCGGGTTCGCGGTGCGAAGCATTCCGACCGTCTCGCGCGGCGGTCGTCCGGCGAGATGGTTCGCCAGGTCGAAGAAGTGCGGCATCACGGCGTTTGCCAGGCCGCCGCCCTTCGCGCGCGAGAACCACCATGACGCGCCGCGGTTGGTGTTGCGTTCGGCGAGCTCGCGGCTCAGACGTACGACCTCGATCTCGCGGAGCGCGCCCAGGTGACCGTTGTCGATCAGCTCCTTGATGGCGATGATCGCCGGGACGTACCGGAACTCGAACGCGAGCGCCGCGGCGGTTCCGGCGCGTTCGCTCGCCGCGAGCATCTCGTCGGCCTCGGCGACGGTGAGCGCGAACGGTTTCTCGCACAGCACGTGTTTGCCCGCCGCGAGCGCGGCCAGCACCGAACGGTGATGGTCGAACGGCGGCGAGGCGACGGAGACGACGTCGAGCTCGACGCCGGCCAGCATCTCCTCGGTCGAACGGAACGCGTGGGCGATCTTGCGTTCGCGCGCGACGCGCTCGGCGCTCGACGGCGAGGCGATCGCAACCACCTCGAAGCGCGGATGAAGGGCGTAGGCCGGCGCGTGGACCGCGCCGCCGAAGCCCGACCCCACGATCCCGACTCGTAATTTGCTCACGTTGCCTCCTCCGGGACCGTTTCACGGACGGTGCGTTCGAAGATGTCGAGCGCCCGCTGTAACTGTGCGCCGCCAATCGTAGGCGGCGGCGCGATCGTGATCGACGTCCCGGTCGGTCCCGACTGGAGCAGGATCACGCCGGCGGCGAGGCCGCGCACGACGACGCGGTTCGCGAACTCGGCGGAGCCGAATTCAACGGCCCGGAGGAAACCGCGACCGCGCACGTCGCGCACGTTCGCCGCGGTCCGCAGTCCGCCTAGCCGGTCCGCGAGCAGACCCTGCTGCGCGCGCACGAGCCCAGGGACGTCGAGCCGCGCGATCTCGTCCAGGTTGGCGAGCGCCGCCGCGCAGGCGATCGGGTTGCCGAGGAAGGTCGAAGTGTGCAGTGCTTCGCCGGTGCTCTTCGGCCACGCGTCCATGACGCGCGCGCTGCCGATCGTCGCCGAGAGCGGGACGCCGCCGCCGAGCGCCTTGCCGACGCAGAGCAGATCGGGGACGACGTTTTCCCGTTCGCACGCGAACATCGTTCCCGTGCGGCCGAACCCAGTGTAGATCTCATCCAGGATCATCAGCACGCCACGCCCGTAGCAGAGATCGCGCAGCGCCCGCAAGAAGCCGTCGGGTGGCACGATCACGCCGCCCCGCCCCTGGATCGGTTCGAGCAGCACCGCGCCGGCGTCCGGATCGCGGTCGAGCGCGTCGCGCACGGCGCCGATCGCGGATTCGACGCTCGTCTCCGCGCCCGGGTACGGCAGAAACGTCGCGCGATCCGCGACCAGCGGCGCGAACGGCGTTCGGAACTTCTCGATCCCGACGACCTCGAGCGCTCCTAGCGAGAGTCCGTGGTACGCGCCGCGATAGGCGATCGTGCGCGGCTTCCCGGTCGCGAGCAGCGCGGTCTTCAGTGCGAACTCGATCGCGTCCGCACCCGAGGTCGACAAATAGCTTTTGGTCAGATCGCCCGGCGCAAGCTCGGAGAGCCGCAACAGCAGCTTCACGCGAACCTCGGTCGGATGAACGTCGCCCATCCCATGCATCAGCCGCTGTGCCTGCTCGGCGACCGCGCTCGCGACGTGCGGATTCGTGTGGCCGGTCGCGGCCACGCCGAACGCCGAGGTGAGATCGAGATACCGGTTCCCGTCGACGTCGGTGACGGTCGCACCTGACGCGCTCTCCCAGAATACCGGATAGTCGTCGCCGAGGTACGTGACCCCGGGCGCTTCGTACGCGGCGAGCTCGGAGGCGAGCGCGCGCGAGCGAGGGCCCGGGACCGGCGTTACGATCGATTCAAATTCGGCCGACATTCGAGGTTCTCTCTTGTCGAGGGCGGCGCGAGGTCCTACACTCGTACAGGATGGCGGGACATCGATTGAGACATTTCTTCGCCGGCGCGGTCGTGGCGGGCGTCCTGGCGGGGTCAGCATTCTCGGCGGCGCCGGCCGGACCGGCCGCGGGCGATCATCGTCCTTCGGGTGTGTTCGTGAACGACGTCCCGGAAGGCTATAGTGATGCGGTCGCACCGCGACCGCTGGCCGCGGCGGCGGTCTCGCACATCAAGTTGGGCAACGCTCGCGGCGGTACCGGTGCGCTACGCGAATACCGCGCCGCGTTCGACTTGATTCAACGGTACCAGCGTGCCGGTGGGAATCACTTGTACGTCTCGGCAACGGCTTCATCGTTGGCGCGCGGGTTCTTCGAGCGCGGCGATGTCGCCGATGCCCGGCGTGCTTGGCGTTTGATCGTCGCCGTCGGCACCGGTTACTATTATCAGACTGGCGAATCATTGCTGGAAGATGCGGTGGCAGCCGCCGTTGCGCGGCGCTTCGCCGCGGCCTTGCGGGCGCTTGCGGCCGGCTACGGCACGACGACGGGAAACGGAACCGGGAACCTCAGTACGCAGAGCATCTCGGCGCCCGACCGTTCGCCGGATTAGGAATTCTACCGAGGCATCTCCGCGCTCGGGCGCGGTGATCGCGATGCCGCGCAACGATGGATGCGTGCAGCTGCTCATCGCGTTTACCGCGCGCTAGCCGCGGTCGATCCAGCGCACGAAGTCGGAGATGCGTGGTGCTCCGCCGTGGTGGCCGGCGAGCGGCGGCGTCTGCAGCGTCCCGAACGGTGCGACGCGGACGGCGCCGATCTGTTCCGCCAGCCGCGCCGCGCGGTCGTCGGCGGTGACGACCCCGAGGCCTTGCACGGGGAGCGACTGCTCCGCGATGTAGCGCGCGATCGCGCCGTCGCCGTCGACGGAGATCAAGATCGGAAGAGCACACGTCTGAACTCCAGTCACGCCAATATCTCGTATGCCG
>CALEOJ010000314.1 GCA_937910425.1 uncultured candidate division WPS-2 bacterium | reverse complement strand
CAGGCCGCACCCGCAGCGGCGCCGAGCGCCTCGAGCACCGGGCCCGTCGCGGCGCGGGCCAGGTAACGGTCGATCGGGGGCAGCTCGTCGCCGCGCAGCCAGGCGGCGATCGCCTCGGTGAAGTCGAGCTCGTCGAACCGTTCGAGCACCGCGGCGACCAGCGGCGGCGGACCGCTTGCGGCGCTGAGTCCGACGACACGCGGCATCACGCGCTCCGCCGCGTACGCCGCGACCGTCTCCGGCCGCGGCGCGTCCACGAGCGCGTCGAGGTACGCGCCTTCTTGCACGTCGAGGAGCGCCGCGTAGAACGCGAGCACGTCGGCCGAGAACGGCCAGCGCGCTTTGAGATCCTCCGCGCGCTGCCGGCGCTTCGCCCACTCGCCGGTTTCGAGCAGCGCCGCGGTCATGCGAGCTTCTCGATCTGGACGAGGAAGGCTTTGAACTCCGGTGTGCGCGAGTTGGCGTCGCCGACGAACGGCGTCAGGTTGTTGGCCATCCAGAACTTCGACTTTTCGGGGTGCATTTCGGCGGCGATGCCGACGTAGCCCCAATGGATCGGGATGCCGACTTGGTAGACTTTCTTGCCGCCGAGGTCGAGTTGGCCGACACGGTTGGTCACCACCGCTCGCACTTCGATCTTGCCGCGCTTCGAGCGAACGCGCACCATGTCGCCCGTCTTCACGCCGCGTTCTTTCGCCAGTGCGGTCGGAATTTCGACGAACGGCTCCGGCTGCAGCTGCACGAGGTGCGGCACCTGCTGGGTGACGTAGTGCTCGTGCTCGGTCAGCCGGTACGTCGTAGCGATGATCGGATACTCGTCGACGGTCCCGAAGCGATTCTCGCGTTTCGCTGCCTTGTCATAGAGGAATGCCGTCGGCGAGGCGGACATGTCGGGGTGTAGCGCGTTCTTCACCGGCGATTCGACCGGCTCGTAGTGCTCCGGTATCGGGCCGTCGAGCATCGAGCCTGCGAACAGCCGCGCCACGCCTTCGCCGTTCATCGTGAACGGAAGCCAGGCTTTGGGGTCTTTGGGGTTCATCTTCGGCGGGTAATCGGGGACGTCGCCGACCCATTTGGAACCGTTCCACGCGATCCCGGCGCGCTTCGGATCCCACGGCTTGCCGCTCATGTCCGCGGAGGCACGGTTGTAGAGGATGCGCCGGTTGAGCGGCCACGACCAGGCGTATTCGGGATAGAAGCCGAGACCGGTGGGATCGTTCTTCTTCGGGTCCTGCACGCCGTTGCGGCGCTTGGCCATGTTCCCTTTTTCGGGATAGCTGCCGACGTAGATCCAGTTGCCCGAGGTCGTCGTTCCGTCGTCCATGAGCTTCGCGAAGGTCGCGAGCCGCTTGCCGGTCTTGAGGTCCTTGCCGTTGACCTCGCGCGCGATTTCGTCGAGTTCGGGCTTCAGCGGATTCTTGTAGTCCATCGTGAGGTGCACGATCGGATCGGGGAACTTGCCCCCGTCCTTCTGATAGAGCGCCTTGACGCGGTGGAACAGCTCGGCGATGATCCAATGATCGTGGCGCGAGTCGCCGACCGGCGGAATCACTTGATCCTTCCACTGCATCCAGCGACCGCTATTGACGAACGAACCGTCTTTCTCGATCCAGTGCGTCGCCGGCAGCATGAAGACTTCGGTCTGGACGTCGGCCGGGTTCAGCCCTGACGCGTGCCAGAACTCGGAGCTGGTCGTCGGGAACGGGTCCATGACGGCCAGCCACTTCAGCTTCGAGAGCGCCGCCAGTACCTGGTTGCTGTCGGGACCGATGCTCGCCGCGGTCATCCCGGAGAGCATGACGCCCTCCATCTTGCCCTGCAGCGCCTGGTCGTAGATCGACATCCACGACGAGTTGCCGGCCGGCTTGGGCAGGTAGTTGAACGCGAAGTCGTTGGTCTTGTTCGCGGAATCACCGTACCACGTCTTGAGCAGGCTGACGATGAACTTCTTGTAGTTCGTGCCGAAGAAGTTCCACGAGATCCCCAGCAGCCGCTTCGACGCGCTGACTTTCACGTAGTCTTCGATCGTCTTCTGGCCCGGCAGCGGCACCTTCAGATAGCCGGGCAGGATCTCCCAGGAGATCGCGTTGTCGGTGTTGCCCTGGATGTTGGCATGACCGCGCTCGGCGTTCATCCCGCCGCCGGGCCGCCCGATGTTGCCGAGCAGCAACTGCAGCACGGCCGCCGAGCGGATGAGCTGCGAACCGGTGGTGTGGTGGGTGAGGCCGACCGCGTAGACGATCGTCATCACCTTCTCGGGCCGGCCCATCTCGCCGACGATCTGGGCGACCTTCAGGAAATCTTCCTTCGGGATCCCGGTGATCGTTTGGACCATCTCGGGCGTATAGCGCGAGTAGTGGTTCTTGATGAGCTGGAAGACGCAGTGCGGATCCTTCAGCGACTCGTCGCGCTTCGCGTACTTGTCGGGGCCGGGTTCGTTGTCGTACGCCCAGGTCTCGACCGCGTAGGTGCGCTTCTTCGCATCGTAACCGGAGAACAGGCCGTCCTTGAACTTGTAATCCTTGTTGATGATGAACGAGGCGTTGGTGTAGTTCTTCACGTACTCGTCGTGGTACTTGTTGTTCTGGATCACGTAGTTGATCAGGCCGCCGAAGTACGCGACGTCGGTTCCGGTCCGGATCCGCAGGTACAGGTCGGAGACCGCCGAGGTGCGCGAGAAGCGCGGATCGGCGTGGATCAGCTTGGCACCGCCGCCGTTGCCCGGACCCTTGGTGGGGTCGAGCTTGGCCTGCATGAACCATTGGAACCCGACCGGGTGCGCCTCGGCGGGATTCGCTCCGTTGATCAGGATGACGTCGGCGTTCTTGATGTCGCGCCAGTGGTTCGTCATCGCACCGCGTCCGAAGGTGGCCGCCAAACTGACGACCGTCGGACCGTGTCAAACCCTGGCCTGCTGCTCCAAATAGACGAGGCCGAGGCTCCGCATCACCTTCGCGGCGAGGTAGCCCTCCTCGTTGCTGAACGTCGCGCCGCCGGCGAAGGCGATCCCGTCGGTGCGGTTGACGAGGTTGCCCTTCTTGTCGGTCGCGACAAAGGTGCGGTCGCGCGAATCCTTGATGCGGTGCGCGAGCTTGTCGAGCATGTCGTCCCACGACATCTTCTGCCACGCGGTCGCGCCGGGCGCGCGATAGAGCGGCTGCTCGACGCGCCGGTCCGACGTCGCGAGCTGCATCGCGGTCGCGCCCTTCGGACAGAGCCGGCCTTCGTTGACCGGACTGTCGGGGTCGCCCTCGATCTGCAGCACTTTGACGCTGCCGTCGGCTGCTTTGCGCGTGTACGCGATGATCGAGCAGCCGACCGCGCAGTACGGGCACACCGAGTGCGCCTCCGTCGCTCCCGCGATGCGAAGCTGCTGTTTGATCTCGCTCGCTTGAGCAAGGTCGAACCCCAGCTCAGAACCGACCAGGATGCCGGCGGTACCAATCCCCGCCCAGCTGAGAAACCCTCGACGTGTAACCGTCGCCATCAGCGAACAACCTCTCGAGCAGCCGTCTGTGGAGCTTAACCGTCCAGCCGAGCGGCTTCCGGATCGACCGTGGGTTCCCTTGTCCGGGTTAGCGCTCCAGTCGCTCGGCGTGGCTGTAGACGTTGACGCTGTGACCCCGCAGGAGCGCGGCGAGGGTGATGCCGGCCGCCTCCGCCATCCGGATCGCCAGACCGGTCGGGCGCGAGATCGCCGCCAGCAGCGAGATCCCGGCGACGGCGCACTTCTGGACCAGCTCGTAGCTGGCGCGGCTGGTCACCATCGCGAACCCGTCGGCCGGATCGACGCCGGACCGCAGCATCGCGCCGATGAGCTTGTCGAGCGCGTTGTGGCGCCCGACGTCCTCGCGCGCCAGCACGATCCGTCCGTCGGTGGTCGCCCAGCCGGCGGCATGGACGGCGCCCGTCCCTTCGTTGTAGTGCTGCCAGCTCGGCAACTCGTGGCCGGCCCGAAACAGCGCGGCCGGTGCGATCGTCGAGCGCGGCACGACGGACTTGCCGGGGCGCAGCGCGTCGTCGATCGTGGTCACCCCGCACAGCCCGCAGCCGGTGCGGCCGACCAGCGAGCGCCCGCGGCCGCGCAGTGCATCAGCCGCCGCGTCCGGGACCACGATCTCGACTTCGATCCCTTGGCTGCTCCGGACGGCCACAACGCGCTCGATCTCGCCGAGCGCGGAGACGATCTCTTCGGTCACCGTGAACCCGAACGCGAAATCCTCGACGTCGGCCGGCGTGCACATCATCACGACGTGCGGCCAGCCGTTGTAGACCAGCGCCACCGGCGTCTCCTCGGCGACCGTCGCCGAGTCCTCGGCCGCCCCGTCGTCCGAGACGCGCAGGAACGAGCGGCGGACGAGCGGCTCCTCATAGCCCAGTCCGAAGAGCGGATGCGCCGAATCGAGGGTTGGCCGTACGCCTGGTTGATCGCTCATATCGACTCCCTCTTCCTCATCCGTCGCCGCGGCCGCTTCAGAGGGTGCGGGTTTCGAGCCGGCGGCCGATCTGCGCGAGGCCGAAGTTGGCCGTGAAATAGACGAGCGCGATCAGCGCGAAGACGGGGATCGGCTGGAACGGCGGCTGCGCGAAGACGATCTGGCCGCGGCGGGTCAGTTCGAGGATCCCGATGACCGCGGTGAGCGACGTGTCCTTCAGCAGCGTCACGAACTGCGCGACCAGCGCCGGCATCATCTGCCGGACCGCGATCGGCAGCGTGACGATCCGCAGGATCTGCGCATTGGAGAGGCCCTGCGAATGCGCGGCCTCAACCAAGCCCTTGGGGACGGCGAGGATCCCGGCGCGTACGATCTCCGCGACCAGCGCCGCCGTGAACGCCGACATCGCGATCGCGCCGGCGGCGAACGGATCGAGCTTCACGCCGATGATGCGCGGCAGCGCGAAGTACGAAAAGAAGATGACGAGCAGCACGGGCAGCGCGCGCATCCCCTCGATGTAGATCGTCGCGGCGACGCTGAGCGGGCGGAAGCGCGACAGCCGCCCGAGCGCGAGCACGATCCCGGCGACGAACGAGACGGCGATCGCGATCGCGGCGAGCTCCAGGGTGACGCCGAGCCCGCCGGCGAGGAAGGTCAGCGTGCCGCGATTGAAGAGCCAGCCGAGATCGGTCATCGCGCGTACCGCTTCTCGAGCCGGTTCACCGCGAACGCCGTCGGCAGCGTCAGGATCAAATAGCAGATCGCCGCGCCGACGAACATCGGCACGTACTGGAACGAGCGCGCGCCGAGCAGGTTCGCCGTGCCGAGGATGTCGAGCACCGAGACCGTGCTGACCAGCGAGGAGTTCTTGATCAGGTTCAGCGTGGTGTTGCCGAGCGGCGGGATCGTCTTGGCGATCGCCTGCGGGAGCACGATCAGCCGCATCGCGGTCGCGTAGCCCATCCCGCTCGACAAGCCCGCTTCGAGCTGGCCCGTGGGAACCGCGGCGATCCCGCTGCGGATCGCTTCGGCGACGAACGCCGAGGTGTAGACGCCGAGGGCGAGGACGCCGCACACGAACGCGTCGAGCCGGATCCCGATGCTCGGCAGCGCGAAGAACAGGAAGAACAGCTGCACCAGCAGCGGGATGTTGCGCAGGAACTCGACGTACGCCGTGCCGATCCGGCGCAGCACCGGCGAGGGCGCCACGCGCAGCGTCGCGACGATCACGCCGAGCACCAGCGCCAGGAGCAGCGCGAGCGCCGAGACCTCGAGCGTGATCAGCAGCCCTTGGGCGAGCGCACCGGCGTTCTCGCCCAGGACCGACCAATCCATCGGCGGTCAGCCGGGCTTTTGGTTCGCGAACTGGTCGGCCGCGGTCGCCGCCGGCATGTCGTACCACTGGTTGAAGTCGGCCGGCAGGGGCTTCTTGAGCCACTGCTGGTGCAGCTTGGCGTATTCGCCGCTCTTTTTGAGATCGGCCAGCGTATCGTTGACGGCCTTCGTGAGCGACGTATTGCCCTTGCGGATCCCGATGCCGTACGGCTCGAAGGTGAACAGTCCGCCGACGAGCTCGAGGTTGTTCGGGTCCTGCGCTTCGTAGCCGCCCAGGATGACGTTGTCGGTCGTTACCGCGTCGACGCGGCCGCCGCGCAGCGCCGTCAGGCACTCGGGGTAGGTTTCGAACACGACGACGTTGGCTTTGGGGACGAGCCGTCGGATCGTCTGCTCGGGCGTCGAACCCTGGACAGAGCACACGCCTTTGCCGTCGAGGTCCTTATAGCTCTTGATCGTCGAGTTCTTCTTGACCAGCAGCGACTGCCCCGCGCGGTAGTACACGTTGGAGAAGTCGATCGTCTTCATGCGCGCGGGCGTGATCGTCGCGGTCGCGACGAACGCGTCGATGTCGCCGTTCTGCACCAGCGGGATGCGGTTGTCCGACTTCACCTGCACGAGCTCGACCTTGTCGGGCGAGCCGAAGATCTTCTTGGCGATCGCGCGCGCGATGTCGACGTCGAACCCGGTCACCTGATTCGTTTGCGGGCTCAGCGAGCCGAACGGCGGGGCATCGTATTTCACGCCGATCTTGATCGTGCCGCGCTTCTTGATCGCGTCGAGCGAGTTGTCGTCGGCGGCGCGCGCGGGGACCGAGCCACCCAGCACGAGCGTCGCCGCCAGGGAGAGGGTCGCCGCCAAGACGGCGCCTCGAGCGAGTGTCATCGTGGACTCCTTAGTGGGCGAGGATCTTCGAGAGGAAGAGCTGCGCGCGCGGATTGCCGGGCGCGGAGAAGAACTGCTGCGGCGTTGCCTGTTCGACGATGCGGCCGGCGTCCATGAAGATGACGCGGTCGCCGACCTCGCGCGCGAACCCCATCTCGTGGGTGACGACGACCATCGTGATGCCGGTGTGCGCCAGCGCCTTCATGACGTCGAGCACCTCGGCGATCATCTCGGGATCGAGCGCGCTGGTCGGCTCGTCGAAGAGCAGCACCTTGGGCTGCATCGCGAGCGCGCGCGCGATCGCGACGCGCTGCTGCTGCCCGCCGGAGAGCTGGGCGGGGTAGGCGTCGGCCTTTTCGGGCAGGTCGACGCGCTCGAGGAGTGCGCGCGCTTCGCGCTCGGCCTGGTCGCGCAGTACGCGCTTGACGGTGATCGGCGCCAGCGTGATGTTCTCCAATACCGTCTTGTGCGGATAGAGGTGGAAGGCCTGAAAGACCATCCCGACCTCGCGCCGGATCGCCGCCAGCTCGCCGCCCGTCGCGGTGAGACGCTTGCCGCCGACGACGACGGTGCCCTGTTGCACCGCTTCGAGCCCGTTGATGCAGCGAATCAAGGTACTCTTGCCGGAACCTGACGGGCCGATGACGACCACCACCTCGCCGGTCGCGATCGTGAGGTCGATGTCGACCAGGACGTGGTTGGTCCCGAACCATTTCTGGACGCCCGAAAACGCAATGGCGACGGGAGGCGGCATGGACTTGCAAGCTCTCGCCGACCGGCCGCCGGATACCTGGCGACCACGTGCGAAGTGACCGTGCGAGATGAATGCACCGCTCGTCCCGGTCTTGAGCTCGTCCGTCATGGGCCCGCTCGGCGTGAAGCACCTGCCGCGGCTGTGGCTGAAGATTCTGCTGCACGGCTGCGGGCGTTTGCCGGAGGGGTACCGCCACGGCGTCGGCGGGTTCGACGAGTTTCTCACGACGACGCTCGGCATCGACCGGGACGCCTTCGTATCGTACATCGAGACGGAGAAACCGGACTATCTCACGCTCGAGGCGTGGGTGCGCGCGAACGCGACGGCGCTGACGGCCGAGGCGATCGCGGCGATCAATGCGCGCGTGGCAAACGCCGATCTCCCGGACACGATGCTCGCCGATCGCCGCGCCCAGCTCGGATTCGACGAACCGGGCTACACGAAAGCAGTCGCGCTCAACGACCTCGACGACTGGGCCGCGATGCACGCCGCATTAACGCGCTAGTCAGCTCGACGAAGCGGGACGCGCCGCGACCAGGTGGAGCGCGTTGCGGAAGGGTTCGATGCGCGGGTCGATCAGCGGTGCCGTCTTGTACATCATGTCCGGCCCTCTTCGTCGCCTTTGCCGTTCTCTGCTGCCCCATGGCGGCCGGCGCCTCGGCGACGGCTGCCACCAGCATCACCGCGGCGCGCGCGGCGCAGCCTCTGGCGCCCGACCCGGCACGGAGCGATCCCGGCTGGCAAGCGGGCAAGGTCGACCTGGGTTCGGGCTTCGCCAACCTCACCACGCGGCGCGCTGCGCCGGTTGCGACGACGGCATACCTGCTGTTCGACGATCGCGCGCTGTACGTCGCCTTCCATGCTGGCCAGGCGGGGATCCCGATCGTGGCCAGTCAGACGACGAACGGCGTCGGCTTCGGGATCGACGACTTCGTCGGGATCGGGATCGACCCGGGCGGGAGCGGGACGCAGGTCTACTACTTCGAGACGACGCCGCGCGGCGTGCGCTACCAGCAGGCGAGCGAGAACGCGCGCTACGCTCCTGCCTGGAACGCCGCGGCGCGCGTCGACGGCGACGGCTGGGACGCCGTGCTCGTGATCCCGCTCGACGCGCTGCGCCTGCACGTGGGTCAGCAGCACTGGCGGATCAACTTCGTGCGCGGGCTGGCGGCAAGCGGCGATCACCTGACCTGGGCGTTCGATGGGATCATGAACGACGGCCCGATCGGCCAGGGCTGGCCGAACTTCAACGACGTGCGATTCTGGCCGTCGCTGGGACCGTTCAGCTTGGCGAAGGTCGGCGGAGCGGCGCACATTCCGCGGGCGGATCTGTACGGGCTGGGCAGCGTCGGGCGCGATCGCGCGCTCTTCCGGCAAGCCGACGGATCGTTCCGCGAAGAGCGAGCCCGCACGCTGGGGATCGATGTGGCCGTGCCGTTGACCGACACGATCACCTTCGTCGGTACGCTGGCGCCGGATTTTTCCAACGTCGAGATCGACCAGGAGACGATCGCGCCGCAAGAGTTCCGGCGCGCGCTCGCCGAGTTCCGGCCGTTCTTCGCGCAAGGCGCGTCGTTCCTCAACCCCAATCCGGCGCCAGTCGGCGGGTTCGTCGCGCCGCCGAACCTGATCTTCTACTCGCCGAGCATCGGCCCGTTCGACCGCGGCGCGAAGATAGAAGGAACGCACAAGAACGACAGCTTCGGCGTGCTGAGCGCGCGCGGGTACGACCTCACCACCGGAACGCTGTTCGACGACATCGCGTACGGCTTCAAGCACGCGCTCCCCGACCGGACGTTCCTGTATTGGGCCGACGGGGTGCTGGCGCATCACAGCGGCATCGGCAGTGATGCGACTTCCGAGTTCGGCGTCGAAGGGCGAAACCTCAAGAGCGGGTTCATCTGGATGGCCGATACCGCGGTCGAACAGGGGACCGCGCTCGGGGGCGGCGCGCGCAGCGATGTCGCGCACAGCACGAACGCGTTTCTCGACGTGCACAAACCGAACTACGAGGTGAACGCCGGCTACGTCGACGTGAGCCCGCGCTACAACCCGCTCGACGGCTTCACGGCGAACTCCGACATCCGCGGCCCGACCGGAACGATCTACCTGCTCGGCAACGGCACGCGCGTGAAGAACTGGATACTGGCGCTGTACGGCGACCGGTTCACGGACCGCTCGGGCGCCGTGCACCAGGCCGATACGTCGGTGACGCTGAGCGCGACGTTCAAGAATGGGTTCAGCCTGAACGGCTTCGGCCCGCAGACCGGCGTGCTGCGCAGCTACGACGTGACCGCCGGACCGGGCTGCGGCGGGGCGGTGCTCTTCCGGAACTTCTTCACCGGCGCGCCGTGCTACCTGAACGGGCGCACCGACCGCTTCAACTTCTTCAACGCCGGGTTCGGGTACCGCGACGGAACGCCGGCGCCGGTCGACTGGAACTATGCGTGGGGGCCGTTCGGTGGGGTGATGCTGCACCAGTTCAGCACCACGACGTCGCGACCGCTCGCCGGGCACTTGGCGCTGACGCTCGAATACGACGGAACCTGGGAACGCTCGTTCGCAACGGGGCGGTTCGACTCGCAGTTCCTGCGCCGCATCGGGCTCGGCGCGTCGCTGGGGCGCGATGCGAATTTCTCGATCTCGCTCCGCTCGATCAACGGCAACGGCGGCTTTGCGACGCCCGGCACCAACCTCGCCGCGACGTTCCACCGGCATTGGTCGAACGGCAACGAGCTCTACCTCGACTTCGGCACGCCCGCCGCGACCTCGACGCTCGACCGCGCAATCGTGAAGTACGTGTTCCACGTCGGCCCGCTGCCCGGGACGTAGGCACTCAAGCTCGGACGCGTGACAGTCGATACCTTGGAAGAGAATGTGGAATTTGCTCGGCCGTCTCGGCCGCTCGAAGGGTAGCGACAAGCGGGCGATCGACTCGCTCTTCCAGGCGCTGGACGACGGTGATGCCACGCGCCCGAAGCCGACGCTCGTGTGCCGGCAGTGTGGCCTGAAATACGAGAATACCGGCACGTACTTGCAAGGCGCCCGCTGCCCCGACTGCACCGCCGCGCGCTGACGCCCCGGACTCGCCGCCGCTTGCGGCGCAGCCGGGATGTCGCGCTGGGCGGCATGTGATAGCCTGAATCTATGCAGAACGAATCCGCGCGTATGAAATCGGATCGCCTTGCGCGGATTGCGCGGCTCTACGCTCTCGCCGAAGGCGTCTTCGGTTCACGTGCAGAGGCGCAGCGCTGGATGGAGACGCCGAACCGGGCGCTCGACGGGGTACGTCCGTTGGATGAACTCGAAACCGACGTTGCGCCCCGTGAGGTGGAAGATCTGCTCGGGCGCGTCCAGTACGGCATCTTCGGCTAGGTGCGGCTTTACATCACATCGCGTCCGCTCGAGACATTCGAGGTCTTCGAAGCCGGGCGTCCCAGCGCATAGAGATCCGACGCTTGGCACGATCGTTCGCCCTTCGACAGGCTCAGGGTGACATTGGGTATCGCGGCGGTGCGGGATGAGCTCGGGCAACATTTGGCACGATCGTTCGCCCTTCGACAGGCTCAGGGTGACATTTGGGTTGGTGGCGCGTCGACATGAGCTCGGGTGACATTGGAGTTCGTGCCGCGCCGGCATGAAACGGAAGGGCGGCGTTAGCCGCCCAACCTTCTCCGAGGCGTCCGGGACCGGATCGCGAAGCGTTCAGGTCCGACTGACGCCCTGAAAGGAAGCCGCCGCCATGACCTCGGTGCTCGAACGCTCAAAGCTGATGAAGACGCAGGCGTTCGTGGGTGGACGCTGGATCGGTGCCGACTCCGGCGCGACCTTCCCGGTCTACAGATCGG
>CALEOJ010000313.1 GCA_937910425.1 uncultured candidate division WPS-2 bacterium | reverse complement strand
CCGCCATCACCATCGCCGCCAGCGTGGTGACGAGCAGCAGGTAGATGATGCGCGGCTTGGTGAGCTCGTAGTAGTTTTCGATCGCGCCGAGCAGACGGCTCTTGCGGCCGGGTAGGCGCGGGAGCGGTGCGCCGTCGATGCGCGAGAGCGTCGAGCTCATCCGCGCGACCGTTCGGCGGACTCCGGCTGCAGCGCGCTCGCCCGTCGCGGGGCGGCGGCGACGGCGACGGTACCGTCGACCGCAGCGAAGACCAGTGCCGCGACGAACGCGACGAACGCGGCGCAGGCGTTCGCGGCGTGCGCCTCGCGCAGCAGCGTCGGCAGCTGCCAAGCGACGTTCGCGAACCCGAGCATCACCTGCAGAACGACCAGCGCGTAGGCGAAGAGGGTCGCGACGCGGACGCGCGCCGTCGTGCCGAACGCCGCCATGTACGCGGCGACCGTCGCCAGCCCGAAGAACCCGGCGGCGATCCAGCGGTGCACCATCTGGGCCAGCTGCGCCGCATCCGAACCGGTCCACGAACCGCCATCGCACGCCGGGAGCGTCGAGCACGCCAGGCCGGCACCGCTCGAGCTGACGTACGACCCGGCCAGCATCGTCAGGAACGCCAGCCCTGCGCAAGCGGCGAGCACCGCGCCCATGACGGAGTGGCGGACAATGACGCGGTGCGGCGCAACGATCGCCAGCAGTGCGAGCGCGGTGAGACCGGCCAGCAGCATCATCGCGGTGCCCCAGTGGACGACGACCGACCACGGGGTGTTCGAGAGCGCGACGGTCAGCCCGCCGAGCGCGACCTGGACGGTGTAGACCGCGGCGGTGAAGGCCAACGCGAGCGTGACGCCGCCGATCCGGCGGCGCGCTTGCCAGCCGGTCCAGAGCGCGCCCAGCGCGAGCACCCCGACAATCACGGCGAGCAGCCGATGCGACCACTCTAGCGCCACGGCACCGTCGAGCGCCGGGACCAGCGCGTGCCGGCACAGCGGCCAGTCCGGGCAGGTCATCCCTGCGCCGTTGATCCGCACCCAGCTTCCCAGCACGGCGAGCAGAAACGCCGAAACGGCGGCCGTCAGCGACAAGGCCCGGAACATCCCTAGTACCGTACCGCCGGAAAGGCCGGCGCGAAACGACTCAGGTCGTCAACAGCCCGACGTTGCCGCGATGCTGTGGTCGGCGGCCAGTCCTTCGTCGGTTTGAATGCCGTGCGTCAGACCGTCCAGCGTGTCGCCGACGTACTGCATCTGCTTGTTGTAGTTCGGGGCCGGCGAGGGCGTCGGCGCCGCGCTCAACGGCTGCAGCTGCTGGGAGGTCTGCAAGAGCCGGGCGACGCTGGGCGGCACGGGGTTTGCCTGCTGCATCAGGTCGCGCGCCTCGGAGGCGTCTTCGCGGCCGCGCAGGATCGTGATGTCGCGCATGAACTCGACCGCCGCATTTTTCTGACGGTTCAGCGCGCCGCCCAGCGCGTCGGCGAAGGTCTTGAGTTCCTCCTGGCGCTTCGGATCGGGCGACGTCTTGGCATACTCGCGCAGCTTCTTCACTTCGGCGTCACCCGCGGACGATGCGTTGCGCATCGCTTCGGCCTGTTTCATCAACGCCTCGATGGCGTTGCGACGCTGCAGGAAGTTCAGCTTGTCGTAGTCGGTGTTGTGCAGGTTCGTCGAGATGATTGCGAGCGTGCGATCGTTGTCGAGCGCTTGGGTGATCGCTCCGTTGGCGTGCGCGACGATCGGAACGCAGGCGGGGAGTGCCCTGACGCGACCGATCTCGGTCAGCGGCGTCGGGCGCGCCGCGGCGGTGGTCCCCGGCACGGTGCTGGTTGCCGGCGCCGCGCTGGCTGCGGGCGCAGGGTCGCTCGCGGCAAAGGCGATGACGATCGGCAGAAGCATCAGCATGGCGGAACTCCCGAAATGAAGGTTGCGAACTTCCGTCGCGGCCGCGGGGTATCCTCGGTGCGAACTGTCGAACGACCGACGCCGATGCGGCGCCTCCTTGCCGTCCTCGCGATGGCCGTCGTTCTCGCCGGCTGTCGCGAGGTGCGGGTCAACCAGGTTCGCTCCGGGACCACCTCCGTCGTGGGCCCCCGGGAGATCGTCGTTGTACGCGACCGGCGGACGCTCGACTCGCTTGGCATTGCAGTCCCAGCCGACTTCCGGCACGAGTTCGCCGTGGTGCTCCTGATGGGTCCGCACAAAGAAACGGGTTGGAACCAGATCATCGAGTCGATCAAGCCGAACACCGAGCGGATCCGGGTCGTCGCGTTCGAACGCGCGGCGCTCGACGGCGGCGAGCCGGCGCCCAGGGAGTACCGGACGTACACCATTTGGCTCGTCCCGAACGTCGCCTACCGGAGCGGCTCGCGGGTCGAGGTGGTCTCTCCCTCAGGCGAGCCGATCGCCTCGACGACGCTGAAATAATGCGGCCCGAGATCTCGCTCGACGGCGACGCGCTGCGCGCGAACGCCGACGCCTTTGCCGCGCTCGGCGCCCCGGTTGCGGCCGTCGTCAAGCACGACGGCTACGGCTGGGGTGCCCGCCGGCTGGTCCGCGAGCTCGACGATGTCGTCGAGTCGTACGTCGTCACGGACGCGGACGAATTGGCCGACCTGCGACCCGCGACCGCGAAGCCGGTACGATTGCTCGCCGACGCACCGCCGGGGCGCTTGGCGCGCGTGCTCGATCTGGGTGGTATCCCGAACGTCTCCAGCCGCGCCGCGCTCGCCGAGGCGGCCGGGGAAGCCGCGCGCCGCGGCGGGCTCACGGTCCGCATCGGGATCCTCGACGCGGCCGGCTGGAGCACGATCCGGCCGGAGGACGCACGGGCGTTCGCGGCGGCGCTGGCCCCGGCCGGGCTCGCGGTCGAGCTGTGGACGCACCTGACCTCGTACGAGCGTGCGCGAGAGATCCTCGAGGGCTTCGTCGCGGCCGAACGCACGTTCACCGCCGCCGGAGTGCGCGTCGTGTCGACCGACGCCGCCAGCACCGGCGCGGCGCGGCGCGGCCTGGCGTTCGACCGCCTACGGGTTGGGGTCGGTCTCTTCGGCGCGCGGCTCGGCGCGTCGGTCGACAGCCGCTGCGCCCTTCGCGTCTCGGCACCGATCGTGCGCCGGTTCGGGCCCGGCGAGGCGCGGTGGGCCGGGTACGGCGACACGCTCATCGGCGTGGATCGCTCCGTCGTCGTTCTGCGTTGCGGATATGGCGATGGATTTCCAAAGACATTGGCGGATGGTGCCGATATTCTCTCTGTTGGGATGCAGTTCACGGCGCGCGTCGAGCACGACGGAACCGACCCGCGGGTGCTAGTCGGCGCGTCGGACGACGTGGACGAGCTCGCCGCGCGGGCCGGGATGACGTCGCAGGAGCTCGTAGTAGGGTTAGCTTGGAGATGACGACTGCGGTCGACGCGCTAACGCGCTTCGACGGTACGATCACCCGCTTGGGGATCGTCCTGAGTCCCGACGGTTCGCCGTTCGAACGGGAGGGTATTCTCAATCCGGCGAGCGCCACCGCGCGCGACGGGACCTTTCTGCTCTATCCGCGCACGGTTGCCGAGGGCAACGTCTCGCGCGTCGAGGTATGCCGCGGAATCCGCGCGGGCGCCGACCTGCGGTTCGAGCGAATCGGCTTCGCGCTCGAGCCCGAGGCCCCGTACGAAGTGCGCACCCCGCCCGGCGGGATGGGCTGCGAAGATCCGCGTGTCACCTTCATCCCCGCGCTCGACCGGTACGTGATGGCGTACACGGCGTTCGGGCCCGACGGCCCGCGCATCGCGATCGCGCTCTCCGGTGACGCGATGCGCTGGGAGCGGCTGGGCCTCGTGCGCTTCGCCGAGGGACTGCATCAAGGCGATGACAAGGACGGCGTGTTCTTTCCGGAGCCCGTGCTCTCGCCCGGCGGCGTGCGGTCGATCGCGTTCTACCATCGCCCGATGCTGCGGCTCTCGACGATCGACGGACGCGGTGCGATCCCGACCCTGCTCGACTTGCCGCCTGCCGACCGCGAGTGCACGCGCATCGCGTACGTTCCGCTCGAGCCGGTGCTGCGCGACGTGCGCAATCTGCTCGACGCGCGCGAGAGCGCGCTGGCAATCGTGCCCGACGCGCCGTGGTGCCGGATCAAGACCGGCGCCGGAACGCCGCCGGTGCGCATCGCCGAAGGCTGGTTCTCGATCTTCCACGGCGTCAACGCGCGCGAGGTCGGTGACGGCTCGTACGCGACGCAGTATAGCGCCGGCTTCGTCGTCCACGATGCCGACCGGCCGCATATCGTGCGCTATCGATCGCAGAATCCGGTGATGGTTCCGGAGGGTGTGGACGAGACGCACGGGATCGTGGGCAACGTCGTGTTCCCGACCGCGATCGACGAACGAGGTGCGCGCGACTACGATTTCTACTACGGTATGGCCGACGCGCGGATCGGTCGCGCACGGCTGCAGCTCGCCGCCCCGTTCGCCGGCGCGGAGGAGCCCGCCGCATAACACAGCGCGACATGTGGCGCTATTACCTGATCGCGGCGCTGATCGTCGTCGCGGCGGGAAGCGTGCTGTTCGCGCACCGGCTCGCCTCGAACGGCTGGAAGCTGAACGCGCAGACCACCGCGTCGCCGCCGCCCGCGCATCCCGGACCGAACAATGGATTCGTGACCACGCCCGAGCCGAGCTTCAGCGGTCAAGGCGGCTGGGTGCTCAGCGCGCTCCCCAGCTGCTTCGTCCAGCTCTCGTCGATCGAAGGACCCTCGCTCGCGCTGACGTTCCACATCCCGCCGGCCCGCGAGCGCATCCCACCGGGGACGTCGCTGCACAGCGGTAACTGCACGGTCCTGGTGCGCGACCACGATGTGTGGGTCTACCGCGGAAAGGATCGCCTGCGCGTACCGCCCGAGGCCCGGCTCTACGACACGAAGGACGGTCTGACGCTGGTCTACGTTCACGCAAGCCGCACGGAAGTCCGCATCTACCGGCGCATGTAAGCGTCGTTCTAGTACCCCGGAGCGAGCGAGAACCCCCTGCGCGAGTGGCACAGCGCCGGCGCGTCGAAGGAGGCTCGGTCATGGAACTCCGCGAGGAAGTCGCCAAGCGGCGCACGTTCGCGATCATTTCGCACCCCGACGCCGGCAAGACGACCCTCACCGAGAAGCTGCTCCTCTACGGTGGGGCGATCGTGACGGCCGGGCAGGTTGCGGCGCGCCGCCGCGCGCGGGCCGCGACCTCGGACTGGATGGAGCTCGAACGCGAGCGCGGGATCTCGATCACCTCGACGGTCCTGCAGTTCCCATACCACGGCTATACGATGAACCTGCTCGACACGCCGGGTCACCAGGACTTCGGCGAGGACACGTACCGCACGCTGCTCGCCGCCGACGCGGCGGTGATGCTGATCGACGCGGCGCGCGGCGTCGAGTCGCAGACGAAGAAGCTGTTCGCGATCTGCAGAGCGCGGCGCATCCCGCTGTTCACCTTCATCAACAAGATGGACCGCCCGTCGCGCGATCCGCTCGAACTCCTCGACGAGCTCGAGAACGTGCTCGGGATCGGCGCGTATCCGATGAACTGGCCGCTCGGCAACGGCGAAACGTTCCGCGGCGTGTACGACCGCAACAGTCACGAAGTGCACGTCTTCGAGCGCACCCACCACGGGGCAAAGCGCGCTCCGGTGACGACCAGCGACCGCAGCGACCCGCAGATCGCGGCGCTGGTCGACGAGCGCACGTATCGTGAGTTCATCGACCAGCTGGAGCTGCTCGAGGGCGCCGGCGCCGACTTCGACCACAATGCGATGCTGCACGGCGACGTCACGCCGGTGTTCTTCGGCAGCGCGGTGACGAACTTCGGCGTCGAGCTGTTTCTCGACGCGTTCGTCAAGATGGGTCCGCCGCCGGCGCCGCACGTCGATGCGGAGCAGCACCGCATCGAGCCGACCGACGAGCGCTTCAGCGGGTTCGTGTTCAAGATCCAGGCCAACATGGATCCGCGCCACCGCGACCGGATCGCCTTCGTGCGGGTGTGCAGCGGAAAGTTCGAGCGCGACATGACCGTGCGCAACGTGCGCACCGGGAAGGACGTGCGGCTGACGCGCGCGATGAAGCTCTTCGCGTCCGACCGGGAGTCGGTCGACGTCGCCTTCGCTGGGGACGTGGTGGGGCTGGCGAACCCCGGGGTCTTCGCGATCGGGGACACGCTCGCCGACGGCGAGGGCATCCGGTTCGAGCCGATCCCCGCCTTCGAGCCGGAACATTTCTCACTGGTCCGCAGTACCGACACGGCGACGTACAAATCGTTCCAGAAAGGGATCGCGCAGCTTCGCGAGGAGGGAGCGATCCAGGTGTTCTACCCCTACGGGCAGACCCGGATCGAGCCGATCTTGGCGGCGGTGGGTGCGCTCCAGTTCGAGGTCGTGAAGTACCGCTTGGAGTCGGAGTATAACGTGAAGACGGTCTTCCAGACGCTCCCGTACACAACCGCGCGCCGCGTTCGCGGGGAGGGCACCGCAGCGGCGACGCTCGGCTCGAGCGCGCGCCTGGTCGAAGACTGGGATGGGAACGCGCTCGCCCTCTTCGAGAGCGCGTGGAGCATCAATCTGGTCCAGCAATGGAATCCCGGGCTGACGTTCGAGCCGTTCGGTGCGAGCGATCTGGCTCGCGAGGTACCGGCGTGAAGAACGTGACCCCGCCGGTCGCCGGCCCGCGGCCGGTGACGACCCCGAACGCGAGCTCGCGCCGCAATCAGATCGTGATCTTGGTGGTCTTCGTCGTCGTCCTGGTGGTGCTGGTCCGCGCGTGTTCCGGCCACGAGAACAAGTACGAGCACATGGCGCGCGACCTCACGCAGGCGGTGCAGAACAACGACTACGCATCGGTCGCAAAGCTCGAGAACACCGAGACGGCCGCCGAGATGGGACACGGGCGACTCGGAACCGCAGCCGACCGGCTCGCGCCGCTCGGCAAGATCAAGTCGGTGAAGGAGAACACGCCGCCCGGCGACGGTGACCGCGTCCACGAGTTCGACGTGACGTTCGAGAACGGCTCGGTCCACGAGAAGATCCTGTTCGACCCGCAGGACAAGATCTTCAAGTTCGCCTACGACCACGTGACGCGCAAGAAGTGATCGAGGCCGGTTTCGCCGCCACGTTCGCCGACGTGCGTGCGGCGGCGGACCGGCTGCGCGGCGTCGCGCACCGCACGCCGGTGATCACCTCCGCGACGCTCGACGAACGCGTCGCGGCGCACGTGTTCTTGAAGGCGGAGAACCTCCAGCGGATCGGCGCGTTCAAGTTCCGCGGCGCGTACAACACGATCGCGCAGCTCTCGCCGGAGCGGAAGCGCGCGGGTGTCGTCGCGTTCTCGAGCGGGAACCATGCGCAGGGCGTCGCGCTCGCGGCAAAACTGCTCGACGTCCCGGCCGTCATCGTGATGCCGTCCGACGCACCGGCCGCGAAGCTGGCGGCGACGCGCGGATACGGCGCCGAGGTCGTCACGTACGATCGCGAGCGCATGAACCGCGCCGAGCTGGCCGCCGCGATCGCTGCCGAGCGCGGCGCGACGCTGGTGCCGCCGTACGACGACCCCGCGATCATCGCGGGGCAAGGGACGGCCGTCCTCGAGCTGATCGAAGACGCCGGAGTGCTCGACGTGCTGCTGGTGCCGCTCGGCGGCGGCGGATTGCTCGCCGGATCATCGCTCGCCGCGTCCGAGCTGTCACCGGGGATTCGCATCTACGGCGTCGAGCCGGAGGCCGGCGACGACTGGGTCCGCTCGTGGCGCGAGAACCGCATCGTCTCGATCCCCGTCCCGAAAACGATCGCCGACGGCCAGCAAACGCAGAGCCCCGGCGAGCTGACGTGGCCGATCGTGCGCCGCCTCGCAACCGGGATCGTCACCGTCAGCGACGACGAGATCCGCAGCGCGATGCGCTTCGCCTTCGAGCGCCTCAAGCTCGTCGTCGAACCGAGCGGCGCAACGGCGCTCGCTGCGCTCCTCTTCGGCAAAGCCGACATTCGCGACACTCGAGTCGGCATCGTCCTCAGCGGCGGCAACGTCGACGCCGCAACATTCGCCGCCTGCATCGGCGTCTAGAACTCGCCGAGCCCGTCGCTGTGCGGCTTGCGATTCCCGCACGCTCCAGCCCGGTGGACTTGATTCGCCGAGAGACAGTGTGATAGTGTAGTCGCGTCGGGGCTTCTCGGTCACACCACCGTGGGCATCGCGTTCTAGAACGCGGTGCCCGCCGTCTTTTTCAGCTCAGAACGAACAGGGGACGACATGGTTGTCGCGGGCGCTGTTGCTGTAGATGCCTCGGATCGCAACGTACAGGCGTGCATTGCATGCCCGCAGCGCGCGCTTCATCGCGTGTGGCCCGGTCTGCCCATCTCGTAGAACTGCGGGTTGGGCCGCATGTCCATGAAGCCGGCCATCCGGTTCGAGAAACCGAAAAATCCGGCGACGGTAGCGATGTCCCAGGCGTCCTGATCGGTCAGGCCGACGGCCTTCAACTCGGCGAGCTCTTTGTCGGTCGCCGCGAAGCCCGGCTCGTTGACCCGCGAGGCGAACGTCAGGATCGCGCGCAGGCGCGGTGCGAGATCAGCCGTGCGCCAATTGGTCGCGATCTGGTCGGCGACGACCGCGTCTTTGCCGATGATCCGCAGCGCCGCACCGTGCGCGGTGACGCAGTACAGACACGCGTTCTCGGCCGACACGGCGACGACGATCGCCTCGCGCTCGGCGCGTGAGAGTCCGCTCGGGCCCTTCATGATCAGATCGTGATAGTGCATGAACGCCCGGAAGTGCTCGGGGCGCTTCGCGTACGCGAGGAAGACGTTCGGCACGAAGCCGAGCTTCGACCGCGACCCCTCGATGACGGCGCGGACGTCGTCCGGCATTTCGTCGAGCGAGGGGGCGCCGAAACGTGAGGGCGCCGCGTTGTGCGCGGCGCCCTCGTTGAACGGTGGGTGGCTACTTCTTGGGGATGTTCCCGCAGGCGACATAGATCGTCGCTTCCTTCCCCGATTTGTGGACGTTGATCGCGTAGTCGCCTTTTTGCAGATCGGCCACCGTCGTGTTCGGGACGGTGGTCTGCGAGATGCCGTCCTTCACCATCGTGAGTGGGTACGTCGGTTTGGGGTCGAGCTTCGCGCAGGTGCCCTTGTGGATGTGGGCCGGCTGATCGACGCCTTCCGCGCCGCCGGTGAGCCGCAGCTTGACGATGACACCGTTGACGCCTTGCAGCATCGTCGCCGTACCTTGCTCGCCGGAGTTGTTCTGGTCGGCGAGCCGGAACTGCATCGGCGCCATCGCGGCCTGCGCCGACGGGCCGACGAGGGCGAGTGCGACGCCGGCCGCAGCGAAGACGAGGAGCGCTCTCATTCGTCGTCTCCTACTTCGCGATGTCGCCGCACGACACGTAGGTCGGGATATCGGTCAACGATTTGTGGACGTTGATCGCGTGCAGTGTCGCGAGCAGCTTAGCGATCGTCATGCCCGGTACCGTCGTGACCGACACCCCGTTGACGACGTTGTGGAGTGCTTCTTCGGGCTTCGGATCGACCTTGGCGCAGCTGCCCTTGTGAATGTGCGCCGGCTGCGGTCCCTTCGCGTTCTTGATGCGGATCGTCACGACGACGCCCTTCGCGGTGTTAAGCAGAGTCGCGCTGCCGTTTTCGGTCGAACCGTTCAATGCTTTCATCGGGATGATGAGCGGCGCGTTCGGGTTCGTCACGGCGATCATGTGGCCCATGTGGCCCGATGAACCGGTGGTGCCTTGGGCTCCTACCGACGCGGCTGCCGCGAGAACGAATGCCGCGCCGAGCGCGGTCGTGGAAAGGACGAGTTTCATCGAATGATGCCTCCCTGAACTGTCGAGGTTGCGGCCTTTCGCGTGGCGGCCTTCATCGCCTCCGATGTCCGACTTCAGACTTCCTTCATCAGTGACCGTCAGCGTGCTTTGAGCATCTCGCGCGCGGCGTTCATCCCGGGCGCGCCCATGACCCCGCCGCCTGGGTGCGCCGCCGAACCGCACAGGAAGAGGTGCTTGACCGGGGTGCGGTAGTTCGCGTAACCCGGGGCGGGACGAAACATGAACAGCTTGTTCAGGCTCATCGAGCCCTGGAAGATGTTGCCGCCGGTCAGACCGAACGTCGCCTCGATGTCGACCGGGGTCAGCACCTGGCGATCGAGCACCGATGCTTTGAATCCCGGCGCGTAGTCCTCGACGACATCGAAGCAGCGGTCGGCGAACGCGCTCTTGGCTGCGTCGTCCCAGCGGCCGCTCGTCAGGTGGTACGGCGCGTACTGGCAGAACATCGACATGAGGTGCCGTCCCGGCGGCGCCACCGTCGGGTCGACCGCGGAGGGGATCGTGCACTCGACGATCGGATTCACCGACGGCCGGCCGTACTTCGCATCGTCGTAGCCACGCTCGATGTAGTCCTGATCGGGGCAGAGATGGATCGTACCGCGATGCTGCGGCCCGGCCTCGGTGCCCGGACACGCGGTAAAATTCGGAAGCGCGGAGAGCGCGACGTTGATCTTCGCCGACGCGCTGCCGTAGTCGATGCGGCGCAGCTCCGAGACGAACTCGGCCGGAAGCTGCGCCGGATCGAGGAACGTCTCGAAGGTCAGCCGGCAGTCGACGCCGCTCGCGACGGTGCGCGCGCGCACCTCCTCACCGCCGGCGAGCACCACGCCGACCGCTGCGCCGTTCTCGACCACGATGCGGCTCACTTCGGCCTCGGTGCGGATCTCGACGCCGAGCTCCGTGGCGGCGCGAGCGAGCGCTTGCGTGAGCCCGCCCATCCCGCCTTTCACGTAGCTCCAGACGCCGCGCGCACCGTTGGTCTCGCCCATCACGTGATGGAACAGCACGTACGCGGTGCCCGGCATCGAGGGCGAGGCGAAGGCGCCGATGATCGCGTCGGTCGCGAGCGTCGCCTTCAACTGCTCCGATTCGAACCAGCGGTCGAGGATCGGGCGCGCCGCTCCGGTGAGGATCTCGATCGCCTCGCCCATCGATCCGTCGAGCCCCTTGACCGAGAGCCCGAGCCGTCCCAACGCGAACAGATCGCCGATCCCCGGCCGGACCGGATTCGGCGGCGTTTGCAGCAGCGTCGGCTCGATCACGGTCGCCACGCGCTCCAGCATCTCGACGTACTTCGGATAGCTCTCCGCGTCGCGCACGCTGAACTTCGCGATCTCGCGGTGGTTCAGCGCTTCGTCGGCGCCGAGCATCAGGTAGCGGCCGTCGGGAAACGGTGAGAACGAGGACGGGTTGCGCTCGATCAGCTCGAACCCGTAGTCGCGCAACCGCAAGTCGCGGACGATCTCGGGCCGGAACAGGCTATTGACGTAGGCCGCCGTCGAGACTTTGTACCCCGGGAACGTTTCCTCGGAGACGCACGCGCCGCCGACGATGTAGCGGCGCTCGAGCACCAGCACCTTCCACTTCGCACGTGCCAGATAGCACGCGGTGACGAGTCCGTTGTGTCCGCCGCCGATGACGATCGCGTCGTAGGTTCGCGTCGCCGCGGGCGCCGTCACTTCGACCGGCGTCCGTTCTTCGCAGCCCCGGAACGCCGGCCGGTCTTCAATGGGCCCTTGCGTTTGGGTTCGAACGGCTTCCCCGTCTTATACGCGCCGTGGCGCGGAAGCTTCCAGTCGACGTCCTCGCAGCCGATCGGGGTGAACGCGCCGCAATCGGACGGGCGCGCGGAGTAGATCCCGCAGTAATACTTCCCGGAGCGCGGACCCATCAGGAAGACGCACTTGTGCGTCGTGTCCTCGCTCGCCGCGCCCTTCTCGTCGACTTTGCGCAGCCAGCCTACGTTGTACCCGTCGGCCGATTCCCGCTTGACGACGTACTCGCTCATCACGTCGTCGTACGTCATGCCGAGATGATCGGCGATGCGCTGGACGTCGTCGCGGCTGACGAACGGCTCGTAGCCGCTGCAGCATTCGGCGCAGCCCGGCGGGCACGTCACGTTCTCCGGCAGGTCGTATTGATGCTTTCGCGAGAGGTCGATCAAGCGTTTGAGCGCGTCGACGAACTCGGGGTCGTCGTTGTACTTGTAGACCCACTCTTTGTGGGTGATCTGGTTGGCGTTGTACCGCCGCTCGGTCTTCGTGTTGTACTTGATCGTGACGTGCTCTTCGTCGAGTTCGATCGACTGCACGTTGACGATGGGTTCGAGATCGAGATCGGCGAGCTTCGTCGGCTGACCGGTCTCGCGCGTGAAGCGCTTAAGATTGCGCAGCTCGCGGTGGGCGATGAGATCGATCGTCTCCTGCATGGCGTGTAGCTTCGGGATGCACGGCGGACGAACCCGGCGATTCGGAGAACACGCGTCGCATGGACCGTCGTCTCGCCTCGCTCGCCCTGCTCGCCCTGCTGGCGGCTGGTCCGGTCGCGGCACGGGCCGACGATCTCGCCACCGTCCGCACCAAGGTCTCGAGCGCGATGCACGCCGCAAAGTCGTTCGTCGTCACCACAACGGCGGCGACCGGATTCAGCGTCACGATGACGTTCGCAGCGCCCGACCGGTATCACAGCACGCTGGCCTACAACGGCCAAGGCCGAGACGTCGTTCTGATCGGCCCGGTCGCTTACATCAGCGACGGTGCGGCCTACCGGAAGACCGACGCCCCGCCCGAGGTGGTCGCGGCACAGGCCCAGCTACGCGACGTCCCGGTCGACCAAGTTCTGCCGGACAAGACCGCGTCCGGGCGAACCTGGGGGCAGTTCGCGACGACCTCCGCCGGCCCGCAGAAGGACCAGCATCTGATCTGCACCTACGATAAGAAGACCTATCGCATCAACGATTGCTCGAACGAGGGCCTGACGCTGATCTTCTCACGCTACGACGATCCCGACAACGTCGTCACGATCCCGACCAACCTCGCGCCGCCGGCGCCGGGTCCGGCGCACTGATGCGTCGCCGAAGCGCACTCGCCGCGCTCGCCGCAGTGCTCGCGCTGGCACCCGCCGTGCCCGCGTTCGCGGCCGATCCAACGCCCGCCCCGAGCGGCGACCCGTTGCTGACCGCCAAGGTCGACGCGGCGATCGCCAACGCGACCTCGTACCGGATCGCGGTCGCCGGACCGTCCCTCGCGCTCGACATCCGTGAGTTCGGCCCCGATCGGGTGAAGATATCGTCGACGAGCGGCGCGACGTCCAGCGAGTCGATCGTCGTCGGGACGAGCATGTACTACCGCGCCGGGGGCGGCGAGTGGAAGGCGTACCCGGTGCCGCCGGTCCCGCGCATGCGCCGCAACCGGCTCTATATGGGCGCTCCCGACACGCTGCTCGAGCCGCTCGCCGATCGCGCGGACGGCGCCGAGACCCTCGGCGCGTTCCGCTCGGTCGCCATTGGGAACGGACAGCTTCCCGGGACGATGGACTGCACCTACGACAAGGTCACGTACCGCCCGCGGGCGTGCAGCGTCTTGGTGCGCGGGCTCGGATCCCCGCTGCAAGTGAGCTACGCGGGCTGGGACGATCCGGCGAACGCCGTCGAGCCGCCGGCCGGCGTCGCTCCCCCTCCGCCGCTGCCGTCGGCGTCGCCCGGACCGCGGGCACCGAACTGATGGCGCGCGCGGCGATCGGCGTCGATCTCGGCGGCTCGCACGTGATGGCGGCGGTCGTCGACGAGGGCGGAGAGATCCAGGCCAAGTTCGAGCACGAGATCGAAGACAGGGCGCCGGCCTCCGTCGTCGACGCATTGGCCGAGGTCGTGAAGCGCGCGATCGGCGCGACGCGGTACGACGTGGTCGGGATCGGGATCGGCTCGCCCGGTAATATCGATCCGGCGAGCGGCACGATCCGTTATTCGCCCAATTTGGGGTGGACCGACGTCCCGCTCGGCGCGCGGGTGCGGGATGCGTTTCCGAAGCTGCCGGTCTTCGTCGGAAACGACGCGCGCTGCGCGACGCTGGGTGAGTACGTGCACGGCGTCGGCCGCGGCACGCGCGACTTCGTGCTGTTGACGCTGGGGACGGGGATCGGCGGCGGGATCGTCATCAACGGCGCGGTCGCGCTCGGCTACCAAATGGGCGCCGGCAAGATCGGCCACCAC
>CALEOJ010000312.1 GCA_937910425.1 uncultured candidate division WPS-2 bacterium | reverse complement strand
ATTTTTGCCGATGCGGTGCTCCACGCGCTCGCGGCGGTCGCCGACGCCGATCTCGTGCTCGACCCGCACGCGCAACCGGCGAGCAGCGAGGTTGCGTTCGTCGACGACGAGGCGGTGCTCGACCCGCGTGCGCTCGTTGCGCCGCGGCTCGACGGCGTGCGGCTGTTCGTATGGCGCTCGTCGATCGAAGCGCCGTGGGTCGTCCCGTTCGCGCGCACGCGCGCGGCCGAACTGCGCGCCTACGTCGTGGTCTTCGACACGCCGCGGCGGCACGCGTTCGCGGTCGACCCCGACGGCGCCGTCGTCTGCGGAACGTTCGGGTCGTTTGAGCTCGCCGCGTTCACCTTCGACCGCGCGCGCACCGATGCGTGGAGGGTTGCACCGGCGACCGACGTACGAGAGGCCCTCGTGCAAGTCGCCAACCTTTCATCTCGCGTTCCGGCGAAACCGGACGTCGCGGCGGCGACGTGAACGCGGACGCCGCAACGTCGTTCGAAGAGGCGCACGACCGTCACGAGCACGGTCACGAAGGACCGCGCTGGATCCCGATCGCCGCCGCGACCCTCGCCGTGCTCGCGGCGGTCGCCGGCTACTTCGGGAACCTCCGCTCGACGCAGGCCCTCATCGCGAAGAACGATGCGATCGTCGCGACCACGCACGCCTCGGACACGTTTTCCCAGTATCAGTCCGGGCGGATAAAGTTCTACCTCGCGCAGACCGCGCTCGACCAAGGCGTGAACGCGGGCGGCGATCGCGCGAAACTGCAGTCGACCGCCGAGCACGAGGCTGCGAAAGGTCCGCCGCTGCTCAAGAAGGCGAAGGCGTTCGAAGACGACGCCGCGCGCCAGAACGAGCGCTCGGGACGGCTGCTCGACCAGCACGAGACGATCGAAGTCGCCACGACGCTGTTCGAGGTCGCGATCGTCCTCGTCTCGATCACGGCACTCGTCGGATCGCGCCTGCTCCCCATCACCGCCGGGATCGCGGCCCTGCTCGGGATCGGGTTCTTCGTCGTCGGCCTGACGCGGTAGTCTTACCGCGCTGCCGTTTCCCGCTGCTTCTGCGTGAAGACGGAATCGTCGACCTCGACGTTGAGCGCGTAGTTGCTGATCCGGGCGCGGACGTACGCATGGACAGCAGGAAGCCGGATGTCGGCGTCTTGCGCGACGATCAAATCGTGGCCGTCGACGCGCGCGAAGCGCTGCAGCATGTCGATCCGCCCGTCGCGGTACCGCCACACGATACGCGCTGGAAGCGCGACGGCGCGGTCGACGTAGACGTCGACCTCGCGAAGGCGGTTGTCGGCGACGCGGGGCGTCAATACCAGATGCCGCTCGTGCGAACCGCCGCTCGCGTCTGCCGCCGACGCGATCGTGAACTTCTTCTCCCAGTCGCCCGGCGTGCCGAGGCCGACGTACAGGTTCGACCAAGCGCGCGCGATCGGGGGCAAATCCGTGAAGACGAGCTCCATCCGGGCCGGGCGCTTGAAATACGCGTTGCCGTGCAGTGTCTTACGCAGGTACGGAAAGGTTCGCAGCCCGACGTCGAAGGCGACGTCGGCGCGGTACGTTCGCAAGTCGGGATCGGCCCCGGCGAGTGTCGCGAGGATCGCGGCGGCCTCGTCCTGCGCACGCAGCGGCGCGGCCGCGCCAAGCGACGCGAGCAGCACCATGAGGACAGCGAAGAGCAGACGACGCATCGGTGACTTCTAACACATCGGCCCGCATGGACGGCTCGCATCGCGCGTACAGATCGCTTTACGCTCTCGTTCCGCTGCTCTGGTTCGCCACTGCGGGCGCTGCCGCCGCGGCGCTTCCCGCCGCACTGATGCCGGCTGCGCCCTTCCCGCTCGTCACCGGATCGAGCGTGGAGCGCGAAGCGGTCGCCCCCGGGGTCACGCGCGCGACGTATCGCCTGCTGACCGCCGACGGTCCGTTGGTCGTCTCGGTGGTGACGGTCGACCCGAAGGAACCGACGGTGCGGCTCGGGGCGGTGCTCGCGCACGACACGGTCGTCTCGAAGGACGAGACCACCTCGTCGATGGCGCGGCGCACCGGCGCGGTAGCGGGGATCAACGCCGACTACTTCGACATCAACGCGACCGGCGCGCCGGTCGGGATCGTGATCCGCGCCGGCGCGCTCGAGCGAACGCCGAGCGCGCGGCCGGCACTCACCGTCACCCGCGACCGCGCGATTCGCTTCGAGACCTATCGCTTCGCCGGCAGCGCGACGAGCGGTGCGACGACCGTCCCCATCACCGCGCTGAACGAATGGCCCCCCGCGGCCGGCGCCGCGCTGTTGACGCCGGCGTTCGGCGCGATCCCGCCGGGCGGCGCCGGCGTCACGCTGCTCGATCTGCAGCCGCTCGCCGCCCCGGCCGGAGTGAAGCGGTATCGCGTCGCCGCGGTGACGAGCGGCCCGCCCTGGCCGTCGGCGTCCGGGCCGCGGCTCGCATACGGGCCGG